>CALWNT010000089.1 GCA_944382885.1 uncultured Clostridia bacterium
ATCCCCTTGTACAGGCTATCACACGGTAGTATCTCATGAGATATGGAACAGTGAAAAAGCCTTAAAATTACGGGATTTCTTAGCACTACATAGCATCTCCTGATGTCGTATCGGAGCTTCTCCTAAGGGCTAGTTGTAGGTTCGATTCCTACTGGGGGTACCACGTCGGAACGAGTTACGCTCGTTCCGATTTTTGTTTATAGAAAGCAGTCACCCACTCCGCTGATTCTCCGTTTCCGCCAAAAGTGCTCGTTTGCGGATTCGAGCCTATTTCAAAATTTTTCGCGGGCATCTCTTTTGCTGCCTGCTGACAGCTGAAAGCCTCTGCACGCAGTCTGCGTGCAGAGGCTTTTTCGATTCGATCAATAAACAGCCATTAGGAAGGCCTTTTGGATTCTTTGTTTGAGACTCTTAACCTGAAAACACCTGCTATTTAAAATCTTCTGGAGAGAAATTTCCCTGGGCAAAGGCTCCGCCGATATATTCCTCTCCGCCTTTGCGGCCGTTATACCAGATGTGCCAAATATTGTTCTCCCGGTCATAATAGGCGGACGGCTTGTAGCAGGCGTATGCGTCCCAACCGCCGGCGGATGGTACGACCAAGGGGTTGCCCTGATACCGTCTCCAGCCAGTTTTTCCATTGGTAGAAAGGGCGGCGCAGATGCAGGCGGTATCGATGTCCCGATAGCCGATATAGAACATCAGGTACCCCAGCTGTTGGTCGTGAATGACTTGGCAGCCGCCCACCCGGTCCTGTTCATATTCACAATTGGGATTTTTTACGAAAATAGGATTGATCTTTGCCTTTTCCCAATGGATTCCGTCTTTGCTTTCCCCATAAGCCAGCACATTTGGTTCATAGGTCTCTCCGGCGGCATACCACATTTTATATACGCCGTCTTCATACAACACACAGGGATTCATGACCGACATCCCTTCCCACTGACGTTCCGGGATCAGCACCGGTTCATCCAGCACCCGGTCAAAATGAAGGCCGTCGTTGCTTTCAGCATATCCGATAAAGCTGTAGCCCCTGGCTTGGCCGGTATACCACATTTGATACCGGTCTCCCACCTTCAGGACACAGTTTCGGTTGATGTCGTCCTCCCAGCCGCTGATTTCTTCTGACGCCAGAGTAATCTGGGGCTCTGTCCAGCGGAGCCCGTCCTGGGAGAAAGCGACGGCCAGCGCTTTTTTCGGCCGCCAGGAAAAGTCCATCCGATAGGTTCCATTTTCTCTGGTGACATACACATCGAACAATGTGCCGGTTACAGGGCCGCCGTAAATGGGATTTTCAGGATATTTTTGAAATTGCAGCATATGGTTTCCTCCTTGTTCCGTTCCTGAAACACAACTAGATGCTAGTCAAATTGGGTCGGGCTGTTTTCTGAATCCATCTTACCATATTTTTGGGGGTACGCAAACATGGTTTTTATAAAACGTAAAAAGCAAGCGGATTTTTCGCCTGCTTTTCCACCTTTAATATGCCCCGCTGTTGAAAATTCCCTTTACAGCGGTTAAAAATAAAATTTTAATATCAAACCACAAAGACCAGTGCTGAATATAGTACAGATCATAAGAAATGCGGTCCGCGATGGAGGTATCTCCGCCGCGCAGGCCATTTACCTGCGCCCAGCCGGTCATCCCCGATTTAGAGGAATGCTTTTTCATATATTGGGGGATCTCATGCCGGAACTGATCTACAAAATAGGGAATCTCCGGTCTAGGACCGATTAGGCTCATATCCCCTTTCAGGACATTAAACAGCTGAGGAAGCTCATCGATACTGTATTTCCGAATGAATTTTCCCACCCGGGTCACCCTGGCGTCGTTTTTTTGCGCCATTTGGTATTTGGGATGGGATTCCACCTGCATGGAACGGAACTTATACATGGTGAATTCTTTCCGATTCAAACTGACCCTGGTCTGCTTAAAAATGACAGGACCCTTCGAGGTGAGTTTAATGGCCGCCGCTGTAATCAGGAGTACCGGGGAAAACAGAATGATACAGAAAAGGGAAACCAAAATATCAAATGCGCGTTTGACGGCTGCGTTCCAGGGATCATCCAGCGGAAGCGGCATCGTATTGAGCATAGGGATCCCTTCAAAAGTGTCCACCGTCAGCGGGACAGAGAGCTGCGAAAAATAATCCGGAAGAATGCTGAATTTGATTCCCCAGCTGTCGCAGAAATCGGTCCAGTAGGAGAGATAATGGGCGCTTTTTTCGTTTAGCATAATGACAACTTCATCGATGAGATGGTCTTTCACATAGTCTGAAGCATCTTGAAATCCACCCAGACGGAAGATTTTTTTCTCCACCGCAGGATTGGGGTTTCCCAAATATCCGAGAATCTCATACCCCATCCCAGCATTTTTCTGCATTTTGTGGATAAATTTTTCGGTGCTCCGGTTACAGCCGATGCACAAAATATATTTTTTGTTATATCCATGCTGACGGAAATAATGCAGCAGTTTTCTTAAAACAAACCGATAGAGCAGGGTAATGCCGGTATTCAGCAGACAGAATAGGAAAAAAAGCTGCTCAAAATGATAGGAAAAGAACAACAGATTCAGTACGACAAAAGCGATGATGTTGGCTTGCAGCACCTTAACCATCTGCATCCGGAACCTTGTCTTCCGGTAGGATACATAAAGCTTGCTCCAGGAATACAGAAAGAAGTACAGGATGCCAATAAAGACCAAATACATTACTCTCAGTCCAAAATCAGCCAGAAAGCCCCAATCATCTTTGTAATATGTTCTGAGAAAATAACATGTGGTATAAAAACAAAAAACGGTACAAAAGATATCCAATATTTTTTGCACGGCGTTAAAAACCGACTGATTTTTACGAATCATAATTTTCGCACTTCCCGTTGCTGTAGATGATGTGTTGCAGCCTTGCTGAGCTGGTCTGCCAACGATATTTTTTTCTATTGTATCGAATCTAGCGCCATTCGTCAAATTATTTTTAATGATAGCCGATTTTGTCAGATAAACTGAATTTATTTGTCCGACTTTTGAGCTTTTGTACTAGATATGGAAAAGAAGGAAGAAAAGAAGGTTATTTGGTCATTTGGGGAAGAAAAGTCTTTTGGTGTTTTCCTTGACTTGACATTGAATTATGTTATCATAGAAACAGTAATGCTCTTGGTTGGGAATATCGTCTCCCTTTTCTTTAGATGAGGTTGAATGGAAAATGACAGTAAGGTGGTATGCGTAATGGCTCAGCTTTCTTCTCTGCGTCGAAAATTGGCTCAGAGCGTTCCGAATTATCAGGTTTTTCTCCAGTGTGAGTCTTCGTCGGGGCAGGAAGCGGCCTTGACGGAACAGATTTCCGCCCCTGTCATTTACGCCTATGTCTGGTGGGTGATCCGAAAGGCTCAGGCTCTTGGATGCAAACGGCTTTATTTTCTCGCTAGAGATGGATATGTGCTGTATCATGCCGCGAAGCAGTTTTGCGAACGTTGGCAAATTGAGCTGGATTGCCGTTATCTCTATTGTTCCCGAATTTCTTTGAGAATTCCTTCTTATTTTCTCTCTTTTGAGGAAGCCTGCGAATCGATTTTTTCCGGAGGCTATCGTATTTCCCCCTACCTGTTTTTAAAGCGCGTCCAGTTCACGAAAGAGGAGCGGAAACGAGTTTACGACGCCGTCGGCTTTCCCATGGCAGAGGAAAACAAAGAGCTCTCTTATCATGAACAGCAGGTGTTTTCTCAGCAGCTTCGGGACAATCCGCTGTTTCGGGAGCTTGTGATGGAAAAATCCCGCGCCGCCTTTGAGACTGCCAGCGAATACTTAAAGCAGGAGGGGCTTCTGGACGGGGAACCGGTCTTTCTGGTGGATACCGGATGGCTGGGTAGTATGCAGGCTACTTTGAAAAAGCTCTGTGAGGCAAATGGCTGCCGAGTTCCTTTTACCGGACTTTATTTTGGCCTGTACGGCCATCCGGGCGAGGTGGAAGGAGGGAGCTATTACAGCTTCTATTTCGGTCCTGATTCCTCACCTTCCTTAAAAGCAAAATTTAATAACAATATTCTGGAATGTATCTGTACCGCTCCCCACGGCATGACCTTGGGCTATGAACAAAAGGATGGGCGATACGGTCCGGTTTTAAAGGACTATCCGGAAAATCCGATCCGCCTTCGGCAATTAGAGGTTCTGTGGGACTATCTGGGGCGGGTTCATGATCGAATTACGCCTGAGCGGTTTACCCAACAGGAATTGTTTGCCATTTCGAAAGGATTGCTTCAATGCGCTATGTATACTCCGAGTTTAGAAATAGCGGATTATTACGGAAAAATGGTGTTCTGCGACGACGCTTCTGAAAGTTATTTTAATACTTTGGCGCAGAAAGTGACTCCGAAACAAATGCGCCGTTATCTGATTTGGAACCGGATTTACTATAAGCTCTTCAAAAAAGAGCTTGCCCGGGAGGAAAAAGACGACTTGTTCTGGCCGTACGGCAGTATTGTCCTTTCCCGGCTGCGTCCGCTTTGGTGGTATCGGTTTCACCTGCTGCTCTGGGAGCTTCTGCGCCATTCCTTGAAAAGCTATTGAGCGCAACAGAGAGTTATTCTTTTCTCTGAAATAAAATTTCTCCTGCGGCTTTTTTCAGAGGAAGCGGAAAACCTTGCGGGAAGCCGCCCGCAAACCAACTTCAGAGCCCGGTGGGTTCTGAAAAGATAGATTCGTTATTTTAAGATCAGGAACGGATGAAACAGCTATGAAAAAAATTCTATTCTGCGCTTCCCGGGCGTCCCATCTGGAAAATTTCCACCGGGATTATATGGCCTATTTTCATGCCCAGGGCTGGGAAGTGCATGGGGCGGCTCAGGGGGAACTCCATCTGCCGGAGGTCGACCGCTTTTTTGAGCTGCCTTTCTCCAAATCCTCTCTTCCCATTGATAATATCGGTACGATTTTAAAGCTGAAAAAAATACTCCAAGAGGAAGACTATGACGTCATCCAGCCTAACGCTACCTTGGCGGGGCTTGTCTGCCGGAGCGCGGTTATGCTGCTTCCCAAAAGGCGGCGGCCCGCCGTCATGCAAATCTGCCATGGATATCTCTTCGATGACGGCGGGGGGCTAAAATCCAAGCTCTATTTGGCCTGCGAGCGGCTTACCGCAAAACCGGTGGATCTGCTCCTGACCATGAACCGGCAGGATTTGGAAATTGCTCGGAAATATCAGCTGGGCCGAAAAATTGTGCCGGTTCATGGGATGGGAATCCATCCGGAAAAGTTCCCTCCGCTGAGCGGGACACAATTGGAGGAGGTAAGGCGGAAGTACGGCATTCGTCCCGACTGCTTTACCTTTCTGACCATTGGGGAATTTTCCAAAAGGAAAAACCAGGAAATGATAATCCGGGCTTTTGAAAAGGCCACGGCGCGGGTTTCGAACCTTCAACTGGTATTGGCTGGGGATGGGGCGCTGCTGGATGACTGCCAAACCCTAGTGAAAGAGCTCGGACTGGAAAAAAAGATTATTTTCTGCGGTCACGTGGCTGACGTAAACGCCCTATATCGTACCGCCGACGCTCTTGTGGCGGCAAGCTATTATGAAGGGCTTCCTTTTAACGTGATGGAAGCGCTCTTTTGCGGTCTGCCCTGTGTGGTATCCGATGTAAAAGGTCATCAGGATCTGATTCGTCATGGGGAAAACGGTCTTCTGTTCCAAATCGGGGGGACCGAGACGCTGGGGAAACAGCTTTCAGAGTTGGCGGAGAATCCTGGGCTTTATCAAAAACTAAAAAAGAAGGCGGTTTTACCTGACTGTTATCAGATTGACAGAGTGCGTCAGGAAGTGTTGGAAGCTTATCGTTCTATTATAGAAGGATAGATTTTTGGAGATAAGGAATGGTTTCCCTTTTATCTCCGAACTCCGCAAAAGCAGAAACTGAAAGTTGCTTTTGCGGAGTTTTTATTTTTTCTGTGAAAACCAGAATTTTTGTTCAAATTACGGTTTTTATATTTTAGCGGAAATACTTCTGTGATACTTTGTAATTATGGGAGAGTATGCTATGATAATAGAAGAAGAGATTCCAGTAAGGAGATGTGGATATGATTCGGAACATTATATTTGATATGGGAAATGTGCTGGTCCGTTTCCTCCCGAAAGAAACGGCTGCTCGTTTAGTTCCGGAAGAGGATAGGGACTTGCTGTGCGAACAAGTCTTTGCAGAAGAATGGAAACTGCTGGACAGAGGGACGATTTCCCAGGAAGAAGCCGTACAGCAGGTGTGCGCCCGGCTTCCAGAAAGGCTGCATCAGCCGGCGCGGTACATAATCGAACATCAGATCGAGACCTTGTCCCCTGTGGGCGAAGCTTATCGGTTGGTGGAGGAATTGAAAGAAAAAGGGTATGGCGTTTATCTGCTGTCTAATGTGTCGGTACAGTTTCATGAGTTTTGGAAGGAAATACCGGTACTGCACCTGATGGACGGAAAAATCATATCGGCGGATTGGAAGATGGTAAAGCCGGAAGAGGGCATTTACCAAGCACTATTTGACACCTACCATTTGCGGCCGGAAGAATGCTTTTTTGTGGACGATCTTCCTCAGAATATAGAAGGAGGAAGAAGACTTTCAATGGACGGATTCTGCTTTCAGGGAGATGTGATGGCCCTGAGACGGGAGCTTTGCGATCGAGGCGTTTTGGTGGATACGCTGGAATTTGTTCCAGTCACAGAGGACGGACAGCTGAGAACCTTGGCACAGCTTGCTCATGAGATTTGGAATCAACATTTTGTCCCTCTCATCGGACAGGAACAGGTGGACTATATGCTGGAAAAATTCCAGTCCTATTCCGCCATGAAGGAACAGATGGAACAGAAGGGATATCAGTATTATCTTTCTGTTTATGGCGGGAAAGCCGTGGGATATACCGGTATTCAGCCGGAGCCGGAAAAACACAAGCTCTTTTTAAGCAAGCTGTATTTAAAGCGGGAATACCGCGGCAGAGGCTTTGCACGGCAGGCGGTGGAATTTCTGGTATCCCTTTGTAAAGAGCAGGGCTTAGAGGGAATTTGGCTGACCGTTAACCGCTATAACAGCAATACCATAGCGGCCTATGACAAAATGGGGTTTGAAAAAATCCGGGAGCAGGTTTCTGATATTGGAAACGGATTTGTCATGGATGATTATGTGATGGAAAAGCCGGTCAAATAGTTCTCCTTTTGCAACAGGAAAAATTGAGTCGTTTCTCACGGAAGAGTTTTAGGACGGAGACAACTTGCTTGAAAAGAACAGAGAAAAGTATTATAATAAAAAAGAAGAAATTTATTTGGGAATGGTGGTATCATTATGTCAAAATTTATCGTAGAAACCTCTGCGCGTCATGTTCATATCACAAAAGAACATCTCAAGGTATTGTTTGGACCAGACGGCGAGCTTCACAATAAAAAAGATTTGTCTCAGCCGGGACAGTTTGCCTGTGAAGAGCGGGTGACGATTGTCGGTCCGAAGGGTGAGATGAAAGGCGTCACCATTTTAGGCCCGGAAAGAAATGCCACTCAGGTGGAAATTTCACTGACCGATGCCAGAAAATTAGGGCTGAATGCTCCCATTCGTGAATCAGGAGATGTTGCCGGCAGCGCGCCCTGCAAGATTGTCGGCCCCTGCGGAGAAGTAGAGATCGAAGAAGGCGTTATCGCTGCGAAACGCCATATCCACATGACTCCTGCGGATGCTGAAAGTTTTGGCGTATCTGATAAAGAAGTAGTTTGTGTAAAAGTAGACACACCCGAAAGAAGCTTGATTTTTGGGGATGTTGTGGTAAGAGTCAGCGATAAATTTGCTTTGGCGATGCATATTGATACCGATGAATCGAATGCGGCAGGATGCGGCAGAGAGGTTTATGGTGAGATTTACCGCGGATAATATGCAGAATCTAGTATCATTGGGGCAGGCTTTTGAGTTTGCCCTCTCTTTTTGCGCAGCAGAATCAAACGGGTTTTAATAGAAGGAGGAAAAGAAATGGCTCGCAATATGTTAATCGGGCAGTCCGGCGGTCCTACTGTCGCGATCAATGCCTCTCTTTCCGGAGCGATCAAACGGGGGATGTCCTCTGAACAGATCGGTGCGGTTTATGGCACGAAGGCCGGAATAGAAGGAATTTTAAATGACAACATCATTCCGCTTGAACCGTATTTGACCTCTGAAATGGATTTCAGCCTGCTGGAGCACACGCCGGCGATGGCACTGGGGTCCTGTAGGTACAAGCTTCCCGAGCTGTCTCAAGGAAGAGAAGTTTACGAAAAGGTACTCGCTGTTTTTCACAAGTATGATATCGGCTATTTTTTCTATATTGGCGGTAACGATTCGATGGATACCGTCAAAAAGCTGTCGGCCTATTTTCGGGAAATCGGCGAGGATATCAAGGTGGTTGGAATCCCTAAAACTATTGATAATGATTTGGCCTGTACGGACCATACGCCGGGCTTTGGTTCCGCTGCAAAATATGTGGCGACCTCTATACTGGAGATTACCAGAGACAGCAACGTCTATGATATGGAATCGATCACCATTGTCGAAATCATGGGACGAAATGCCGGGTGGCTTACGGCAGCTTCCGCTTTGGCCAGATTAGGCGGCACCTCCGCGCCTCATTTGATTTATCTGCCGGAAGCCCCCTTTGATACAGAGCGTTTTGTACAGGACTTCAAAAGTTTTACCGGAAAGGTGCAAAATTTGATTATTGCAGTATCTGAGGGAATCCGCTTTGCAGACGGCAGTTATGTGGCGGAGGCAAATGCGCAAACTGATGTATTTGGCCACAAGTATCTTTCGGGTGTAGGAAAGGTGCTGGAAAATATCGTGCGGGAGCGGAGTGACTGCAAGGTGCGGTCGGTAGAACTGAATGTACTGCAGCGCTGCGCCGTTCACATCGGGGCAGAAACCGATATTCAGGAAGCCAGCAAAATCGGGGAAGCGGCGGTCAACTTCGCTTTAGAGGGGAAGACCGGGATTATGGCGGTCATGAACCGGGTTTCCAATCGCCCGTATCTTATTGAGTATGGCTATCGGGATGTCAACGAGATTGCCAACGTAGAGAGAAAAGTGCCCAGAGAATGGATCAATGAACAGGGGAACGACGTCACAGAGGAAATGGTAGAATATCTTCGCCCGCTGATTTTGGGAGAGGCCCAGCAATATATGGAAAACGGCCTTCCGAAACACTTTACCTTTGCGCCAATCGAATATTACCCAGAGGAAAAATAAAGTAAGATAAGAGCAGTAATATGGAGGGAGAAGCTTCCACCATAGAGATTCCCGAACGTCCTGTGAAAGCAGAGAGGTTCGGGAATGCTTTTTGCGGCAGTTGCTCAGCCAAGACTGTATGGGGACAAAAAGGGAAACTCCGTCTGTTTTGATCGAATAAAGGGCGATTTTACGCAAAAATTCTTATCAGTTTCACCATTTTATGATGTGATTGTAAACAATGTTCCGGCATTGTTTACAAATAGTATAAAGTATGCTATACTATAATAACATCGAACAGAGAGTATTGAAATAAATTGGAAACAGGAGGGGAAGAGATGGCAAAAAAAAGTCCGTTTTTTTTATATAAAAATCGACCGTTGGTAAGATGCAAAGATACGATTTATTACGGCAGTATGGCCGATGAATATGTTGTTATGATGCAGATCCACGGAACCAAGACTTTTGAAGATATGAAGATGAGTGATAAGGTGTCCATCAAGCTGATTATGACCGATGAAACGAAAAACCCTTTGGAGCGGATTGTAAAAACAAGCGAAAAAGATGGTCTTTATAAGGCGTTGGATATAGCAGATATCTGGCTGACCGATGCAACGAAAAAGAAATAATTGCAGAAGCTGCCGCGGTGTGAATCGATTCACGTCGCGGCAGCTTCTGATAAAGCAGGGTATTTTTACGGATTTTTGGGAAAAATAGAAAGGAACGAATTCTGATAAAGGAAGAGGTACGCATTTTGTAAAAACGGGCGAAAATGGGATTGATTCGTGAATTAAACCCAGAATATTGGCAAATACCAGGAAATTTATTGTGCAGACATACATTTATGAAAAAAAGTGTTGACTTTAGAAAAAAGCTATGATAGAATATAAAACGTTCCAGCGAGAGAAACTAAAACGCTGAAACGGTTGGCTGAAGAATGGCGGTATAGCTCAGTTGGCTAGAGCACATGGTTCATACCCATGGTGTCATTGGTTCAAATCCAATTACCGCTACCATTTTTATTAGGCCCGTTGGTCAAGCGGTTAAGACACCGCCCTTTCACGGCGGAATCACGAGTTCGATTCTCGTACGGGTCACCAAAAAACCTGTAAACACCTATTGATAGGCTGTTTACAGGTTTTCTTTTTTGCAGCGAGAAGGCTTTTGTTATCGTGTTCGCGTAATAAAAATATCACGTCTATGGGGAAAACAAGAAAAGGCAAATACACCTGCCACAGAGTTTAGAACACTGCTGTTTTTCAACAAATTTTATTGGGAATGTGGAAAACAGAAAGGGATTAAAAATGCAGATAATCTCCCCAAATGGCTGCTGGAAAGAAGCGGACCCTTTATAAGTTTTCCCCTTTGGTAGATTTTAAGAATCTTAAGATTTTCTTCCATTGTACCGGGACCAATTTCTATGTTATACTAAGTATGACAAATTGAAGGCCCATCAAGAGGAAGGAGAATGCTAGATGTTTTGTACCAAATGTGGCGCGCCAGTAGAGGATGACAGCCTGTTTTGCGCTAAGTGCGGCTTCCAGACAGGCAAAACTGGGGTGTCGAATCATTCTCAGAATGCTGCTCAAAGCCAGTGGCAGAACAATATTCCAGTGGATCATAGTCAGTCTAATCATAATTTGCTCTGTGGATTGGCGTACCTCCCGATTTTATTTTGGCTTCCGCTGGTTACCCTTCCTGGCTCTGAAATAGGGAAAAAATCAGCAAATCAGGGGCTGCTGCTTTTGATCCTCGGTGTAATTCAGGGTGGCATCAACAGGGCGTTTCGCCCGCTTTTCTGGAATCTGGATTTTTTCCCATTTTCTATCATCCTGTTCTTTCTCAGGTTCTTGATTGCCATGCTGGGCCTATTTGTTTTTGTGATGGTCGTGATCGGTTTGGTAAAGGGTTGCAGGGGAGAATATTATGAGATTCCCTTGATCGGCCAAATCAAGCTGATCCAGTAATCAAACTGCGGCGGTTGATAATTGGAGCGTTTTGGAGAGATGGAACACCGGTTCACCGCTTTTTAAAAGAAGGGAAGCAGGCACGTAGGAATTTCCTACGTGCCTGCTTCTCTTTGTCATTTATTTGGAGGAAAGTGAAATAACAGAATTACTTGCTGGAATGTTGAACTGCCTGCTTGCAGTCGGAGGGACAGTTTATCTGGCCGCATTGGCTTTGATGCAGACAGGTTTCTTTCTTGCTGCCGTCCGCATAACGGATCATTTCGATGGCGACGTTTTTGTTGGCTTTCATGCAGAATTTTTCTTCAATGGTGGAGTAGAGTTTCATTGATCACAGTCCTTTCTTTTGCGCAGAAACCGGAATATGTTTCGGCTTTCTGATATCATTTCTATTTCTGCTGTTATTATATGCGTGGCAGGGAGAATTTATCACTGGAAATGGAACGTATTCTAGGGTTTAGATTGGAGAGGGATTCTTGTCTGTTTTTGGAATAAAAAAGAGAAGGAAAATCCAGCGGAAGAAGTATAAAATGCGGTCTAGTTCCCATAATCAAAGCATAGATTACTATGAGAGGTGGATTGCCATGAAAGCGACTCATCATTTACCGAAAAACGTGCAAAAAATATGGGAGCGTATTAGCAAAACAGAAAAGGAAGATACCCTGTTGGATCGGGAACAGGAGCTTAGAAATGAACTGAGCCGATTGCAGCTGGAGATTAAAATTGTGCAGGACCATTTTGAAAATGAAACGGATTTTGATTTGATCGATGCCCATATCTGGGAATTGAAATCGTTGGAAGTGCGTTATGACAGAGCAATACGACAAGCTAAAATCGGCCTTCAAAACGCCTGTGGGTGACTCAGAAAAATGGCAGTGATTCCGGCGGAGGCGTCTCTCCTCTGCCGGAATTTGCCCATATAAAACCTACTGGACAGAAAAAACAGAAAATTGGATAGGGCAAAAGAAGGAGGGAAAAAGAATGCCAGTAGAATATCTTTTGTATACAATTTGTATTTTTCTTTTTATTATAAATGTTATGTATTATAAATCCACCAAAAATCCTTGGAGAAACGGCCTGATCGCAGGGGCAAGCGGCGTAATTTGTTTCTTTCCCGTTCAGATGCTGCTGCAATATTTGGGGTTTAGTTTGGCAATCAATTATTTTACCCTTGCGCTGTCAGTATTGCTTGGTATACCGGGAGTAATATTGATGGGAATATATACCGTATTTTTCTGAAATATCGGCAAATAATATTACATATTGTTTTATCTTAATTTAATATAACTTTTTGGAGAATTGAGATGAGCGCTGCAAACTGTTTGGGGTACAAGCTGAGATAATCGCGATGCAAAAAGACCGGAGACGGAAAGAAGATTCTTTCCGTCTCCGGTCTTTCGGATCTGGCTCCGGGGAGTCAGAAGCCGAGATGCATCGCTTTGTATCAGTATTACTTATTGTGATTGCGTTTTTCCAACAGTGCCTTGATTTTTTCGTGAGGATCCAGAATTGCACTGATTGAAATGTCTCTGTTAATCGCGGCGATAAAGTAGGCGATATATTTGGAAACGTCTACTTCAAAGAACCATTCCCGCTGTTTGAGTTCTTCGGTGCGGTAGGTCAGGTTGCTGCCCAAAACGCCGGAAATGATACCATCATTATAAGCCTTGTCAAATTCTTCCAAACCGTTGGTGAAAATAGCATAGGTAGAGTAGGCAAAGATGCGTTTCGCCTTCTGTTTTTTCAACTCATAGGCAATGTCCATCATGGATTCGCCAGAGGAAATAATATCATCGGCGATAAAGACGTCTTTCCCTTCTACAGAAGCACCCAGATATTCATGAGCGACAATGGGGTTGCGTCCGTTGACAATGCGGGAGTAGTCCCGGCGTTTGTAGAACATGCCGAGGTTGACGCCTAATACAGAAGCGTAGTACATATTTCTGTTAAGCGCGCCTTCGTCAGGACTGATAATCATAAAATGATCCGGGTCTACAATGATGTCCGGCACATGGTTAAATAAGGCTTTCAGCACCTGATAGGTAGGCATAACGTTATCAAAGCCCATAAGGGGAATAGCGTTCTGTACCCGCGGGTCGTGGGCGTCAAAGGTGATGATGTTTTCTACGCCCATGTTTTGCAGTTCCTGAAGCGCAAAGGCACAGTCAAGGGATTCGCGGTAGCTGCGGCGGTGCTGGCGGCTGCCGTACAGCATCGGCATGATGACGCTGATTCTGTGAGCCTTACCGCTGGCCGCCTGAATCAGACGTTTTAAATCCTGGAAATGATCGTCGGGAGACATGGAATTTTCCCGTCCAAACATGGTATATTTGCAGTTATAGTTTCCCACATCCACTAAAAAGAACAGGTCGTCGCCGCGGATGGTCTGCTTGATCAGACCTTTTCCGTCGCCGGAAGAAAAACGGGGACATTCGCTTTCTACCAAAAAGGTGTCAATGGGATGTCCGCTCGCTTCCGCCCATCTGGTCAGATGAGCGTTGATCTTTTCTCCCAGTTCTTTGGCTCCGTTTGTTGCAATAATCCCCAACGGCGCTACGCTTTCCTCAGGGTTGAATGTGTCCTGAAAACCTGCATGCTTTGTCATCGAACTACAACTCCTTATCCTGTGTTTCATCGGTTTCTAAATACGGTATGATTCTATTTTATGATAGCATAAGCAACCGCCTTCATCAACAGAAAAAATGACTTTTCCCTGTCTTTTCTCCGTTTTTAAACATTTTTTCCCTTTAGCGACCCAATGTGCCGGTAAATTTGACAGAAATTTTACAATGTGAATTTTTAGAATAAAATACGGCTCGTTTATTGAAAATAGACATCTCTTCAGAAGGGTATGAGAGTCTGTTTGTTTCCTCTAAAGCCATTCAATGCATGGAAGACAGCTGCCGCCGTTTCTGAATGTTGAGCTGTATGAAAAAGGGCTAAAATGACAGCGATCACGATGAAATCGCATAGAGAATTACTTGAAATGGGCTCTGTCGGAAAAAGAAAATCAGGAAACGGTTTATACCCCTTTTTAAAAGAAAAAGCTGCGCTTTTTCTTTTCCCTTGACATTCTTTGGGAGAGGCCCTATACTGTAACTGTACCAACTGAAATAGTACAATTTGTTAAAACGGGCGATTTTAGAAAGAAGGGGGAGTCTGATTTGTTTGAACTGGACTTTCGCAGCAGAAAGCCGATCTACGAGCAGATTTGCGACAAAATCAAAGAACTGATTGCGTTAGGCGATTTGAAAACAGGCGAACAGCTTCCCGCAGTCAGGGCGCTGGCAAAAGAAATTGGTATCAATCACAATACGATCCAAAAGGCGTTTGCGCAGCTGGAACGGGAGGGTGTGATTATTTCCATTACGGGAAAAGGCTCCTTTGTCAGCGGAGACGCCGACCACAAGGCTGTGTTCCGTCAGGGCGCATTGGAAGAGATTGCCCGGGTGATCGAAAAGAACTTGATTTATCATATCACGCTGGAGGAGGTCATAGAAACAGCAGCAGAGGTTTATCGGAAATCCAGCGAAGGCCAAGAGGGGAAATGAGGGGAAACCAGATTATGATTCAGGTAAAAGACGTAGTGAAACAATTCAATCACTTTACCGCGCTGAACCATTTGAATTGTACGGTACAGTCGGGAAGCATTTACGGCTTGATCGGTTCCAACGGTTCGGGAAAATCCACTCTGCTGCGGCTGATTTGCGGCGTATACCAGGCGGAACGGGGCTGTGTGGAAATTGATGGGGAAAATGTTTACGAAAATCCGGCCTTAAAAGACAAGATATTCTATCTCTCTGACGAGCTGTATTTTTTGCCTCAGTCCAATATGGACAGCATGGCGAAGTTTTACGCGGGGTTTTACAGCGGGTTCAGCATGCCTCTTTACCGGGAGCTGTGTGCTTCCTTTCCCTTAGACCCGAAAAAGAAGCTCTCCACCTTTTCCAAGGGGATGCGTCGTCAGGCCGGGATTATTTTGGCTCTGTCCTGCCGGCCTCAAGTGCTTCTGCTAGACGAGGCGTTTGACGGATTGGACCCTGTTATTCGGAACATGGTGCGGAAAATATTGGTGGAGACAGTGGCAAAAGAGAATACCACTGTGGTAATCGCCTCTCACAATCTCCGGGAACTGGAGGATTTGTGCGATCATATCGGCTTGCTGCATAAGGGCGGAATCCTCTTGGATAAGGATTTAGATACACTGCGGCTGAATATCTGCAAATTTCATTGCGCGTTTGGAAACGCTCCGGACCGGGAAGCCTTTGAGGGGCTGGAACTGCTGAAGTTTTCCAAAAAGGGAAATTTGATTACTTTTGTGGCAAAAGGGGAGCGTGATAAAATTGAGGCGGAAGTAGAGAAAATGCAGCCGCTGTTTTTAGAAGCGATTCCTCTGACGCTGGAGGAAATCTTTATTCAGGAAATGGAGGTGGCGGGCTATGAATTCTTTAAATAATCCGGTGCAGAAGCCGGCAGCGGAGAAAAAGAGCGTTTTTCAGCATGCCTTTTCCATGGAATTAAAATCCAGAACGCCGTTTTTTGCGCTGTATGTGTTGGCAAATCTGGTCTTCGTGCTGCTGCCGGCGGCGATTGAGTTGTTTAATCAGCGCCGTTATGGGGTAGAACCCTATTATATTATGTATTATAGTGTAGAGCTGTTCTGTTATCCGATGCTGTCTTTTTTGCTGGGAGTCATTCAGTTTTCTTATCTCAATAACCGGCGGGCGATGGATGTATTCGGCGCTCTTCCGATCTTCCGCGGAAAGATGTATGTAGCGAAAATCGCCGCAGGGCTTTTTATCCTGCTTGTCCCTTATTTGCTGATCCAGACTGCTTTGTTCTGCTTGAATGGCGGGATAGTGGGTTTTGTACCAGAGCTTTTTGGGGAATATCTGGTGCTGTGCTTTGAAGGCGTTTTGTGGATGACGGTTTCTTACGGCATTGTAGTGCTGATCTCTTCCCTGACAGGAACGCTGTTAGAATCGATTATCTATTCTTTGCTTTTGCTGTTCGCTCCAGTATTGCTGGTGATGTGCGTGCTGGGGGTGCTTAGCCAGTGCATTTATGGGTTTACCGTGCCAGACGTGCTGTCCTCTTCCTGGATTTATCTGTTCCCATTCAGCGGAATGCTGGTGTTCTTTGAAAATGGTCAGAGCCTGACCAATATCATGCTAGGGAACCATCAGAATTTTTGGGATCTGAGCGGCAATACCCTGTGGTCCAGTATTCTTTGGCTGGCAGTTGCGGCGATTTTTCTGATATTGGGCTGGTACTTTTTTAAACGGAGAAAAACCGAGTTGGCGGGGCAGAAATATGCCGGGGGCGTACTCAACACGATTTCCTGTTTCCTGCTTTCCTTTATGAGCGGAGCGCTGGCCTATCTGATCTGTGTCAGCAGCGATTATCAGGAACGCTCTATCCTATATAATTTACGTTTTGTGGCCTTTTTTCTCACCACAATTTTAGTGTTCGCGGCGTTTCAGCTTTTGATCTACCGCAACTTTAAAATGGTGCTGGAATCCTATAAAAAATATTTGTGCGGACTGCCGTTTTACTTTTTGTTTACCCTGCTGCTGCTCACCAACGGCTTCGGGAATCTAAATAAGATTCCCCAGGCGAATCAAGTGGTGAAGGCTTCTATTGACGGTAATTTCTTTTACGAATATCTGAATGAAAATTACTACAATTCCGGCAATGCTGTTTCGGAGGGATTTGTGACGTCTGACCGGGAACTAATTGAGATGATGGTGCAGATCGACCGGGAATTGAAAAAACAGGAGGAAGAGAAATTTTCTGATTCCTATGATGTGATCAGTATTCGTTATTATCTCAAAAACGGTCAGACGATGACCAAACGTTACTCTCCCTTTAATATGGAAAAGGTGCCTACGCTGACCAAGCTGATGGAAAGCGAAACGTTTATCCGCAAGACGGATTTGTCGTTTTCGGAACAGCTTAGCCGCTGCGATCAACTGGCTCTGTATGATTTGATGGGGACGAGGGAAACCTACTTTACCCGGGAGGAATTTGATTTCAAGGGGCTGCGGGAGGCGATGCAGCAGGACGCTTTGGAGCGCAAAGTATCCGATTCCTCCAGAAAGGTGGGAAGGCTTGAGTTTTCTTATTTAAAATCGGCAGAAGAATTGGGTCTGGAGGAGCAGTGGGAGGACACCTCCTATGTTTTCCCCTTTGAGATTTATGAAAGCGATACCCATACGCTGGCCTTTTTGGAGGAGAAGGGATTAGGAGATGCTTTTGACCTGGACGATACCAAAATTTCGGAACTGTTTGTGCTGCCGGGAGAAGAATGCCTCTATCTTCTCAATGACTATACACTGGAAGACGGGCAGATTAAACTGCTTTATGACAGCTATTACTGGCCGGATGGAAATATGGATATCAATCGGATCGGCTATCAGGGAATGAAGGCCCAGGCTCTATATCGTACGGAAGAAAAAGAGGAGATCCGTACGATTTTGGACGAATGTACTACCCAAGCTGAGGAAGAAGATGATTATCTATTGGTAGTCGCTAAGGTGTTGGATGAAGATACAGGATATCGTTTTTGGGCGTATTTTGCGTCGGAGGACTTTGTGCTCCCATCAAATTAGAGGATGTACTTATTTTCCTTAATAAAATGGAAGAAAGCTTGCGGCAGGCAGAAAGGGAAGGCCGAACGTTTGTTAACCGAAGTCGTTGAGAACCGGTAAATCTGCTGTGGGGCGTATGGTAAGGACGGGCGAACAGCTGTTAAAACATGGAATCTATAAGAAAGAGGGGATTTGATTGCGCTTTCATTGGGATAAAAAATACCTCTACTGGGGCCTGACTGCATTTTTAGTGATTGTGTTCAGCGTGTTGTTTTTCTTTGCGCTGTTTCGGATGAAAGAAATCTCCAATGTAGTCGCCTCGATTCTGGATATTTTAAAGCCAATTATATACGGGCTGGCGATTGCTTATTTGCTGGAACCGGTCATGAGCTTTTTTGAACGGCATATTCATCGATTTTTGCTGAAAAAGGGAAAAAAGCTAAAGCCAAATAAAATAAAGAAACTCTCCCGCTGTCTGGGGATTTTGATTAGCATGGTGCTGACGCTGTGTGTGCTGGGCGCTTTAATCAGTATGATTATTCCTCAGCTGCTGACCAGCATTACGGGCATTGTGGAGAATCTGCCATCTTATTTGAATAATCTGCAAAGCTGGATGAACCAGACGTTGGCGGATAATCCTCAGTATATTGACGCTGCGACCAACCTATTATCAAATCTTTCCAGCTTTTTTGAAAAATGGGTGGATACCGATCTTCTGCCAAAAGTCCAGGAAATCGTAACTGGACTCACCACCAGTATCTTGGGCCTTTTTTCGGTGCTGAAAAATCTGTTGATTGGTTTGATTGTCTCCATTTATGTGTTATACAGCAAGGATCTATTTGCGGCTCAGGCAAAGAAGCTTTTGTATGCAGTCTTGGAGGCGGAACATGCCAATTCGCTTCTTCACACCGTGCGGTATACCCATAAAATGTTTGGCGGCTTTGTGACAGGACAGTTGTTGGATTCCCTGTTGGTTGGAATTATCTGTTTCCTGTGCATGAGTCTGTTTGGGCTGCCGTTTCCTTTACTAATCAGTGTGATCGTAGGGGTGACTAACGTAATCCCGTTTTTCGGGCCGTTTATCGGCGCAATTCCCAGCGCCATTATTATCCTTCTGGTAGAACCGATTCAATGTCTGTATTTTGTGATCTTTATCTTGGTGTTGCAGCAGTTTGACGGCAATATACTTTGCCCCAAGATATTAGGACAGTCTACCGGACTGAGCTGTTTTTGGGTCATTTTTGCCATCCTCTTGGGAGGAGGCCTGTTTGGCTTTTTGGGAATGGTACTGGGCGTACCAGTGTTTGCGGTCTTTTATGCGGGTGTTCGCTGGCTGGCGTCCCGGGCGTTGCACAAAAAGGATTTGCCGGAGGATACCAATGATTATGTTGATCTGGAGTATATTGACGAAAAGACCCGGCAGAAGGTGCCCTTTGTGGAAGAAGAGGTAGTAGAACAGCCTGAAAAAGAAAAGAAGCAGCCTTCCGAATAGAAGGCTTGCTTCCGATAGGGAAGAAAACGGGACGGGGAAAACAGCGCCTGTCCCGTTAAAAAAGAAAAGTATTCTGTATCGAAATAATTTAAGAAAAATGTTGACAAATGGGGAATGATACGTTATAATATAAAAGCTGTTTGATGACGCAGGCAGCACTTGGCGGTAACAAACTGTCATAAGGGCACATTGTTTTGAGGGATTTCTTTGTGCCGTTACGTCAACGATCGAGGCGTAGCTCAGTTTGGTAGAGT
>CALWNT010000090.1 GCA_944382885.1 uncultured Clostridia bacterium
CTGAGCATCGATCTTTATCTGGTCTCCGGCGGAGATGACCGCCCGCCCCAGTAGTGAAGCCGTGTTATTACCTGTATCGCGTCCAAGGCGCTGGTTCCCTGATCGATTTCATAGGCATAGGCCACCACACAGGCCATCTCGTCGGGTACGGTGAAGGTATAGGAGTTGGCAGTTCCTTCCGTTTTTACCACTTCAAAGCCTCTGAACTCATCCCGCGTTACTTCTTCGCCCAGGTAATGGCCGTCCGGATTGTTGGGGTCATAGTGATACAGCCCAATGGTCTCCAAGCGCAGAGTAGCGGAGGCCCCGGCGGGTAAGGTAAGGTTATCCTGCAGTTCCAGACTGTTGCTTTCCGGATGCAAATCCCGACTCTCCGGATTGATTGTCACATAGTAATAGACCAAATTTTCTCCATTTTCGTTGGTCTGGAAACTTTCTTTCCGCAGGGTAACTTCGCTGTTGGTGACGTTCGCTGTTGCGGAATCCTGATCAACACCTGTCCAGTCAATCGTATTGTGGTATGTATAGGTTTCTCCCTCTTCCAATCCTGCCAGCGCTTCATCACTGCTCACGTCAATCGAGTAATACAAGCCGATGATGCAGTCCTTGAACTGGCCAAGATCATGCAGTGCATAATCTCCGCGATACCTTCCGGAACTGTCGAGATAGTCCCATGTTTTAACCGTTCTCACTTCTCCAGTAATCACGTTGTAGACCCGCATGCTCTGATCAAATGCGAAGTTCCCGTCAAACTGCTCCAAAAGATCATCATGGAAGGCAATGGTATCCCCATAGTTATAGAACAGGATACGGTAATAGAGCTTGCCTCCGGTATCTCCCAGGTCGATATCCACCGGGCCGTCCACATAGACGCCGGAATCCAGATTGAAGTCGTCTCCGCTGGGGGGCATACCGGTAGAGCTTATCTGTTTACGCAGCTGCTCATGAAAAGCCGTCTGCAAGCCTGTTTGCACCGTACTGCCTAAGATAGCTCCCACATTGTCAATCTTCACCAGATTTCCGTCTGTTACTCCCTGGCGGTTCAATAGAGTTTGGTAGCTGATGTATAGGCGCTGGCCGCCTTCCAACTTTTCCCGTGATGCATCTGTAAAGGTAATACAGAAGATCGCAATGGCTTTATCAGGTGCCGCTTCATCTGTAAGCTCGGTCAGGGTCTGCCCGAAAATTGCCGCTGTATCTTTCCATGCCTCCTGGAATGTATCGTAGTCTGGCATATCCTCTGCGTACAAAACACTGACGGTATAGTCTGTTCCCCAAATCAGTTCCTGCCCCGCCGCGTTTCGAACGTGCAGCGTATTACGCAGCGTTTCAGCCGTGGTGTAGTGACTGCCTAGGATAAACTTTCCGCTCTCGTCATAATAGGCATCTGGTATCCAGTCCATGTACCGGATGATATCCAATCCACTCTCGGCATCATCTTCCCAGCCCGCCGGTACCGAAAGATCAGATGGGTAACTGATGGTGGATTCCCAATTGATTGTCCCCAAATCCGTCCCCGTGTTCAGGTCGTAACTGGTACTTCTTTTCACCAAGCCGTAGCCGGCTTCCGGTACTGCGTCGTTCCAGTTCACGGTTACGTGGTACTCATCCAGCCGGGCGGTGTTCGCAAACGCAATTTGATCCCCGATTTCCGCTTCTTCCGGGAAAGGTGTTTCATAGACGATTTTATAGACCCAATTGGCGGAAAGCCCATCCGGCCACGCATCAGCCGCCGGGAATTCAACCGTCATTGCGCCATCCGCAAACTTGATCAATCCCTCAAAGGACGCTGTCACATCTCCCTTGGATGCCTGCTGTCCAGCGTCATTGATTTCGTAGGCCGTCACCCGTAGATTTGTGATATCCTGTAAATCATACGTTACTGTGGCGCCGTCCAGCGTATAGGTCATTTCATCCCGGAACACCCGGCCGCTCAGATCCCGGCCGTCCTCATTCAAAGTGACCGTCCACTGCACATTGCCAGTGCCCTCATTAGCGCTGACCTCCTTGTGCACCATGCGGCTGCTGATTTCCACATTGGAATTGGCGGTAGCTGTCTGAGAGTTGTCTTTCGCGGCAGCCTCGTTAGACACTGATATATAACCGTTGGGAGAATTGACCGTATCGAAATCGACACTAGCGGTGTAATTGACGCTATAATATTCTCCGGGAGTCAGCGTTGGGAGACCAGTGATGGTGAAGCTGCTGGTCTGCGTATCATCCGTCCCGCTCTGCTGATGTGTGTATTTCAGGTCATACTCTGTAATTTTCACTGCAGAAGGAGGGCCGTCTAAGGTTGGTGTAACCCGAAAAATCGCTATATTTCCTTCATCATAAGTCACCACTCCATCGGAGGGATCATGGGTAAACTGGTCTGTAACGGTAATTGTGCCGTCGCTTCCATCAGAAGTTGCATCAGCGCCAATTTCTATCGTGTAAAGCAGGTGTTCCGGCAGGATATTTATACCCATATTGAGCTGATCGTAAATCTCCACGTCGTCTTCATCCTTGACGTAGACGCCCGGCTTCGCAATGCTGAGACTGTATTGCTTCTCTTCAGGTACGACGGTGATGGTTCCCCCATCGCCGCCGAATGTGATATCTTCTCCCTCATCCAAATCCGCTAAGGCGATAGATCCTTGGAAGTGGAGATTGCCGGAAAAAGCTTCTCCGTTGGCAAAGTCTTCGTCAAAGGCGATGCTGATTAACCCATCAGTCGAAATCGTGTAAGTACCGGCTTTCCGTCCATTCTCCAGATACACTTCGCCAATCTCTTCCTGTTCCAAAGCAATGCCGGCTGGGAGTTGGTAATGCATATTCCGCTGTGTTTCATTGATGATTCCTTGGGAGATGGCATAGCGGATCGTAATCCGGATGGTATCGCCGTCCGTAAAGGTATCACTCTGAGTCCATTGTCCACCCTGCTGCCGCTCCACCGTGACACTGGTGATATCGTTGGAAAAATCATAACTACCGGTTTCGGCCTGAGGCGCGGCAAAGCGCATCCTATTGGAAAGCGACTGTCCGTCATTTTCCGCAGAAGGAGTATAACCAGGTTTGGACACGGTGGCCCAGCTGGAACCAGAGGAAATGTAATTGGTTTGAGGAATGCAGCTCTCATCATGAACATGTTCTTTTACTTCCAGCATGCCGCAAATCAGATTTCCATTTTCGTCAAAGCAGCTATCAGTGTGGGTATGCAGAATAATTTCCTCTTTTCCACAAACCAGTTCCTTCTGAATTTCATAGCAGTCGTCCGTATGGGTGTGAGCGGCCGTCTCTTCCTTCCCGCAAATGAGTTCCTCTGGATAACACTCTGTGGTATGGGTATGACCTTCCTCCAGTTTTTCGCACACAAGATTTCCCTCTTCATCATAACAACCGGTATCCTGCGTACAAATCAGCGTCCTCTGCGTTTCGTAACATTCCGCCGTATGGATATGGTCTGCTTCTGACTGAGTACAGATGAGAATTTCTGAGACTTTGTAGCACTCTTCCGTATGGATATGCCCTTCATGAACATGAGCGGCGGATTCGTCCAAGCCACAGGTGGGTTCTTCTGCAGTTTTATAGCAGGACGCGTCGTGTACATGCTCTTTGCCTTCTTCTAGTCCGCAGGTCAAAACACGGGTTTCCTGATAACAGGATGCGTCATGTGTATGCGCCTCAATCTCAGGCAGGGAACAGATGAGAGTTCCATCTTCTGCGTAACAGGCGCTGTTATGCGTATGGACTAAAAAATCCGCATATCCACAAATAAGGTTTCCCTCTTCATCATAGCAGCTGTCCATGTGCGTATGGACGTCAATCTGGCACTCCAGCATCTGGGGGGAATTTTCCATAGTGATGGCTGGTAAAATCATGGCGGCCACCGTCACAACGATAGCTAAGGCTCCAAGAGAAGCCGTTATCTTCAGCCAGCGTTTTCGCAGTTTATGCTCCCATATATATTCCTGCATTCTGTTTTTCCAGCTTTCTGGTTTCATGGAGAACCTCCCTTCTGAATTTTATTCGAGCGTGCCGATTTCATTGAGCGGCCAGATACGGAAAAACAGCTTTCCGATAATCTGTTCTTCTGAAACACATCCAACCTGACTGTTGCGTGAATCGCTCGAAATACTTCGATGATCTCCCATTACAAAATATCTGCCGTCCGGCACCTGATATGGTAATTCAATATCGTACTCCCCAAGCGCCGTTTCTTCCAAATACGGCTCCTCCAGCGGCTCGCCGTTAATAGAGACTTTCCCGTTCTCGTCAATATCCACCTGTTCTCCGGGGAGGCCTATTACGCGCTTTACTAAAATCTTATTGTTATAGTAAAAAGCGATCATATCTCCCCGGTCATAGTTGCCGTACCTTATGGCGGCCACAATATTGCCATTCACTAAGGTCGGCGTCATGGAGGAGCCGTAAATCCGAAGGATCGGGAGAAAAAGATTTGAGATGAGCACAACGATTGCCGCTATTACAATCAATATTGAAACGGTGCTGCGCAGCATATGCCAGTACCGCTTTTGGTAGGTATCTCGTTTCAGTTCCTCTTCCAACTGGTCCACAAAAGACGGGGAGGAATCTTTCTTCTTCGTTTTAGTGGATTGTTTGTGCCTTTTTCGGCTCGTTTCCCGTTTCAGCTCCGCTTCCAGCTGCTCAACCGTAGGCAAAGAGGATGAAGTGGGTTTGCGGTTCATAGCGGCGCCCCGTTTATAACGAAATACCAGGGGAACTGAAATTCAACAATTTTTTCAGTTCCTGATGGTTTTCATAAAAGGACTCCAGACGGTGGGAAACTTCCGCCCAGTAGGCCTCAGATTTTCGCTTCGCTTCTGTCTCCATCTCTTCGCACTTCTTCTTGCTGAGACATTCCATCTGTGCACATTTGGTTGTTGTCTCCTGCAGACGACGCTCCTGTTCTGCCCTGCTTTCAGCATCACGCTGAGCACAGATGGAAGCCTGACGGTCGCTCAAGCTGCGGATATTCTCAATATATTGCTGGCTGGCCGCCTGTGCCGCCTCGAAAACCCCATTGAGCTGAAGAGCAGCCATCGCAATGGAACCTGCTTCATCAATGGCGATCTGCCTGTTCTGCAAAGCCGTCCTGGCATCTTCTAATTCTCTTTTTAACGTCGTAATTTCTTTTTCGTATTCAGTTCTTAAATAATCCATATCCTTTTCGTACTCGGATTTCAGAAAGGCCAGATCTTTTTCATATTTCGCCTTACTGGTTTCCAACTCCCGTCCCTGCTCAATCATGATTTCCAGGAGTTCTTTTCTATTTAAACTTCGCAATTCTTGTTCTGTCATTGATCTATCGCCTTCCTCTCGCCGTATTTGAAAGGAGCAACCAGGCGCTTTCAACCGCCTTTTCTCCATCCTATCTGTATCTCTTGTTTTTATTTTTTTCTCTAAGGATTGACCTTGTACGCTCCCATTACCCAGAAATCGGCTGATCGGGATCTCCTCATCTGAAGAAAGAATATGACACTCCACTTTCGGATTGATCTGGTGGATCTTTTCAACCAGTTCCCTTCCTGTCATATCTGCCAGCACCGCTCTTGTGAATACCATATCCACATCATGATATGTGGAGAACCGAATCGCATCGTCTGCACTGCTATGCAGCGAAACAGTGACTGCAGACGGTCGCTGTGTAAAACGCCGCATCTCCCGGTCAAGCGCCTTTTTATCGCTGTCGACAAGCAGAATTGTCATAACTTTCCCCCTCTCCAATCTCTTTCTGTGTGTTCAGCATAACACCCCAAGCGCAACAAAAGCGCAACAAATCCAGTAACAAAAAATCCAGTGCTGTAAAAAGCACTGGATTTCCCTTTGATTTCATCCATTCAATATTCTTTGAATCCCAGCTCGGCGTTCCGAATCTCCGCCCAGCTGTAGGACAGCATGTAGTCATTTTGAAACGCATTCACCGCCACGGGATCTCCTTGCAGAAACCGGTAATAGTCGCAGTCGAATTTTTCTGGAATTACCGCATAGCTATTATGCCCTTTCAGCAAAATTTCGTCGGCGTCGGCTTTTTTCAGGCTGTTAATCATCTCGTGAAGGATGGTCCGGAAATAGGACTTTCCGGAAAGCGTATCTTGTGCATCTTCAAAAAGGGCGGCATAAGCTTCTCCTGTTGTAACGGACAAGCCTCTCCGGTCCACCAGATAGGCCAGCAGTTCCTTCGATTTTGCCCGTCCAAACCGGACAAGCTTGCCATCCACATAAATCTCAAATCCACCGAAGGTTTTGATTTCAATGCGTCTTTTGGATTGACGCTCCTGATAAAGGAAAGTAAACTCCCGGTTTACCGCTTCTTCTGTGACCGGCTTTAAAAGATAGCCGGTAGCATGTATGGAAAAAGCCTCAACAGCATATTGAGAGTATCCAGTGACAAAGATAATATGTATAGCCGGATTCACCTTTTTCAGCTCCACCGCCAACTGGAGCCCGTTCATACCACCTGTTTGAATATCCAGAAAAGCAACGTCCATCGGGCGCCGTCTTGCCGCCTCCAATGCGTCGTCCGGCCAGGTATAAGGAAAAATGTCCGCGTTTGGGCGTATCCGCTTTAAAATATTTATTAACTCCTCAAGCTGTAAAGGCTCATCGTCAGTGACTAATATATTCATGCGCCGTCCCCTTCCGTCCAGGGAATTCGGATAATGACCGTGGTTCCATCGCCGCTGCTTTCTATATCCAGGCTGCCGCCCACCATTTCCTTCAAACGGCTGCGGACATTGGAAATCCCGATATGGGCATGGTCACCCAGGGAATGGATTTCTTTTGCTTGTTCTATCCCGACTCCGTTGTCAGAAACCATCACAACGGCACACTCGTCCATCTTTTCGGTACGAATGATAACCGTACCGCCGTTCCTCCTATTCAGGATGCCGTGCTGTACGGCGTTTTCCACAAGAGGCTGAAGAGTAAGCGGTGGGATCAGAAAATCCTCTGTTGTAATTTGATAGATGACCTGAAGTTTATCGCCGAACCGCTGCTGTTCTAGGTACAGGTAGTTTGCCGCATGATTCAATTCCGCTTCAAACGCAATGGGCTTGCGTGATTTCAGACTTTCCATATTGCCGCGCAGGAATTCTGAAAAGTTCTTTATCGCTTTCCTTGCCGTTCCCGGATCGCTTTCGCACAGGTGATAGATAGCCCCCAGAGAATTGTACAGGAAATGTGGCTGGATCTGGCTGAGCATGATATCGATCCGACGCTCCGCCAATTCCCTTTCCTGCTCTTTCATGGTTACCTCATGCTCAAATTGTACGTTCATGAGGATAATCAGCGTAGCGATTGTAACTCCCGCATTGACAATTGCAATCCCCCGCATGGTCATCTGTGCCGCACCGCAGCCCAGCGGGATGAAGATATATAACAGGAAAAATGTGACTTCTCGCCTGAGCAGTTTTTTTCGGTGAATAATGACCAACGCCATAAAAAGCAGGTAGCAAAGCAATGGCACAAACTGCGAAATCAGGAACAGCGGCCCCCGTTGGTATCCGTCGTTTGTTATATAAAAAATAAAGCCGGTGAAGGGACTGATTACCGCAAAAATAATCTGCACACCGCATAAAATCATAGCGTAAATCAGACAAATTTTTTTTGCCCGTCCTGTCATCTGCAGATACTCCATGATATACCGTATAAAAAAATATAAGACAAACGCAGAGGCGGTATAGTAAAGCACTGTAGCGGCCGATAGGATGATTTTTTCCAGTGCCGATGCAATCGTGGGAAATATCCAGTCCGGAAGATCTCCGGCAATCATAAAAATATTGGAGATACATGCGCCTAAAAAGAATTGGTTCAGCTTTTGCCGGTATCGATGGTTACTTACCAAGTAAACGATTGGCTGTATGGATAATATTATGCAGAAAATATCCAGTGTAATATTAGCATATCTCAAATTATCCAAACCGCTCACCTCGCCTTTCCTGAAATAGTGATTACAATGTGGACAGAAGACTTTAAGTGAAATACAGCATTCCTGTGATTTGATAGGATTTATTTCCTGTTAACACAGCACCGCTTCTTCCACATTTTTACAAAGAAAGTGCTTCCTTTAAATATATGCAACAGTATCGTATAATTTTCATAGAATAAATTACGCCAAATAAATTTTTGGCCTTGCGCAGTTGTATCACGAGAAGAAGTTTCAGATTTTTTAAGTCTGACAAACACCCATACCCCGTTTCCTAAATCCGCCATAGAACCTTCCGATAATTCCTGTAGAATTTTGTCAAGAAAAACGGAAATAATCGCTCCGACCTCTTATTCTTCATAACCCGTCATGTGCTGCACATTGTAGTAGCCGTTCCAATATGACTATCTTCTCCCTAAAAGAGACAACCGGCATAAATGCCGGTTGTTTGCCGTCTGCGGAAAATCATACCGGCTGCCATCAGGTTGTACCTGAAAAGCCCTTGGCTTTTGTATCACCGGATTTCTCCGGCGTTGCCCTGACCGAAAAATCAGACATTTACGTGCAGCCGATGTATAATAATAAATATTATCAATTGGACTATGTAATTTACGATGCCTGCAAAAAATACAGGAAATCGTTAAATCATACTATAAAACTTGTAGACTAATAAACGATTGAAATTCTCTACCTTTTCTTGCAAAAATCAGTTTTCCTGTTCGCGCACCCAGCGAAGAAAAGTGTCTTGGGCGATATGAAGCTCTTTTGCGGCTTTCCGGGAGCTGATTTCTTTCTTTTCCCATCGTTCTTTCAAAAGGAAAAAGTTTTTCGGTACAGGCTTTCTGGGCCGCCCGAACTGTACGCCTCTCAGCTTTGCGGCAGCGATTCCCTCCATCTGGCGCTGACGTATATTTTCCCGTTCCGTCTGCGCTACATAGGATAGAATCTGTAAAACGAGGTCTGCCACAAATGTTCCAGTTAAATCCTTTCCAGTCTGCCGTGTGTCCAGAAGCGGCATATCCAGGACGACAATATCCACCTGTTTTTCCTTGGTGATAATCCGCCACTGATTTAGGATTTCCTCATAATTGCGTCCCAGCCTGTCAATAGACTTTATCACAAGAATATTCCCCCGTTTCAGCTTTCGCAGCATCTTCTGGTATTGGGGGCGATTGAAATCCTTCCCGCTGAGTTTATCCATAAAGATTTGGTTCTCCGGCACAGGAAAGCTGCGCAATGCAAGCATTTGGCGCTCCTCACACTGTTCTTTTGTAGATACCCGTATGTAACCGAATATTGTTGTCTTCATAAATCGTTCCTCCTTGAATTTTTGTATTTCTGCAAGAAATATTTTAATCTGAGGCCGATTTTAAATGGCTGCACTTTTTCTATATACCAATATTGCAAGAGACTATGATATGTTCTTCCTTAACCACTATAGTCTGTTCTTTATTCAGAACCATCTAACTCTAGTGTCAGCGTCAACTAGTCCTCTCTGTTATCTCTAAATATATAACAAGCCTTCTTCAGTAGTTTAGGGACCTCCGTGACATTCTACGCCGGAATACCGACGGATGCGGAATGCTTCCTATCCTTCTTTTCCTTCGAACTGCCTTCTATAGATAAAAAGCCGGCGCCCCCTGGAACAAGGAAGGCGCCGGTTGTATCGTCCAGCGATTATGTTGTTTCTTCAATGTCTGCTTGTTCAATTTGGAAATGTAGATTCTAGTCAAATATATTATAGTTCATGGCAAAGGCGTAAGAATAGCCGACCACAGATTATCAATACTATTATTCTTCTTTAAGAAAATCCGCTCCTGTATTTTATCAACATTGGCTATTGCGCTTCTTTTTCTTGGCAACTTTATTACCGTGAAACAGAATCATTTTATGATAAAAATGATAATCAACTGTAAAATAGGACGAGGAATTCAAAAGAAGTATATTTTCCTTTATCGCAATATCATCATTATTCATAAATATCAAGCTTCTGCGGGACGTAAATTGAAAATCCGTTTGACAGCCCTGATAAAAAGTCTTTCATTTCATCATTGTAAAGGCTTTCCAGTATGCATTTTAAGATCTCAACTAGTCTGCAAACAATATTTTTCTCAGGTAATTGTCTCCCGCCTTCATATTTTTCGGTCATTGGTTTTATCCATTCCTAACATCTCTGCCGTTTGAGTAGTTGTTAGTCCAATCAGCAATCGTTTTTGCCGTAACCGTTTCCAAAATCAGGATGATGCAAGCCAGCCAAATCAAGATACCTTTTCTTTTATTTTTGCACCTATTTTAATTCTGGAAAAGACCTACTCCTTTTTCGACAGCGTGATACAGCTGAACAGAAAAAAATCGTTTTCAAGTCTTCAGTGACCAATCAGTAGCATAGGAAAAACGATTTACAAAAATGATCTTAGATCTTTTCTCTCTGCCCTTTGAATGCAAAAATCAATTCTTCTGTCAAATCTCTTTCGTCCCTCCAAACATTCTCCCAAAGATAATAGCTCAAATTGTAAACTACTCAGCAAAAAAGGGATATACCATCAACGTATATCCCTTTTTTCATCTATTATCCAATCATTCTCTATAACAAATAATACAGATATTGAATCGCCGCCCGGCGGTAGCGGAACGTCAAACCATTGATCCGTTTTTCCGGTTCGATCCGATCTGCGAGAATCTCGCCGCACAGACTGAGTTTATCCTCTACCACCTGCCGGCAGAGAGGGTTATAATAAGACACTCCTCCGCTGTAAACCATTTCCCACTGTTTATGGTCGCAGCTGGAATCCTGATAGCGGTGTCCCCCAAAGAACAGCGGATCCTCCATCTGCTCCAGCTCTTTCAGAAAACGAGTGAGTTGTTTTTGATAGCTTTCTATATCCTCTTTTAAACGGCCTTCTTCCCCAAACAGCAGCACCACTTCACCAGATCCCACTGCGTCGCCGGTAAACACCAAATTCAGCTTGTCGCAGAGAAAAACGACTGAACCAGGAGTATGCCCGAATAACTCCACGGTGCGCACCTTGACTCCGCCGCCCAGATCAAATACATCTCCGTCATGAAGCGATTTGAGATTACAAGGCAGAATCTGCCGTTCTTCCGGCGTATCCCCATTCTGATAACCCAAAAGCAATTCTTTCCTATCATTTTCATGTATGTAAACCCGTCGGAACATGGAAATATTCCCATCATGATCCGGATGATGGTGAGTGATCACTACCTCAATCGGCAATTTGGTAAGAGACCTTACCGTCTGGTAAAAACCGTCGTCCTTTACCGGCATACAGGTATCAATCAAAAGGGCCTTTTCCGTTCCCTCCAGCAAATAAGCGGAAGAATGGAAATAATCCTCAATATCCCATAAACCAGGCCGGATATATTCCACTTCTAATTGATTTCTCCTATTCTGCTCCGAGAGCCAGTTCTTAACATCATCCCGATCCAGGATCTCCTCTGGCTCCTCGTCCTGGTACAATGTTTCAATAATCCCCTGATGCCCTTGTCCTCTTAAAGATAAAGCCATATTGCGGCAGCCCGCCAGCATCATTTTATTCCCCTTCATAATGCCGCCGGAAGGACTTTCCGGTTCTTCTCCCGTGCGGTAAAAGGTCCAGATTTTTGTAGCTCTCACCACACGGATTGCATAAGGATCTCCATAACCGCTGACCGGACAGGCGGCGGCGAACAGCCGTGGGTAAAGGGCCAAAAGCGCCCAAATTCCAGTAGCACCATCTTCCGCTCCCAAAACGTACATTCGGTTTTCATCCCCATGATACTCTTTACAAAGGGTGTGGCAAAGCTCCGATATACCACGGCAGACATCCGCTTCCCATAAATCCTCCCTCTCGCACCACACGGATATACTAATTCCTCCCTCAGGGACAGGATAAATTCTATCTTTAGAAGGGCCTATATAAAAATAAAGGGCGGCATTTTCCAAAGGGTTTTGCTCCCAGGAAGAAAGATAGGAAAGGGTAATTCCTTTTTCTGTTACAAACTCTTTTTTCAAATTTTGACACCTCCGATTTACATGGAACAATATCCAATTCCAACAAAAGTATATTCCTGCAAATCAGCAATGTCAATCACGCTTTCTTCCAAATTTCCGGACCTATTTTTAGCCATTATTCTTGCGTTTTGGTACTCATTTAAAGACTTGTCGAAATCGACAAATTTCGACAATCCACACATCAAAATAATTTTAGAGTACAGAATTCTGAAAGCATGACATATAGCAGAGACAGCTTGTCCGTTGTCATCTCCCGAATAAAATTTGGAGAATTCAACTCTGACCCTTCCGAAGCCTCTTCCAAAGGAAGCCGGATGGAAACTATAACTCCTTCGTTCTTTTTGTTCGCTACCGTAATACTCCCATTCATCGCCTTGATAATCTCATCCGCCAAATTAAGGCCCAATCCCAGCCCTTTTGGCTGTTTCGTCTGAGGAGAATAGGAGTAAAAAGGTTCAAAAGCATGCTTGATGACTTCACCATTCATCCCCTCACCCTCATTTTCCACCGAGATAACGGCGCTGTTTCCTATTTTTTGGAGTTTTACCGATACCGTGCTGTCATGAACAGCAAAACTCAGCGCATTGACAAGGATGTTCAAAAAAGCCATTGTAAATTTATTTAAGTCAATCCTTGCAAAAAGCGCCCCTTCCTCCGCTTCAAAACGGATTTTTCGACCGTTGTCTTTTACAAGAAAATCAGCTTGGGAGGTAAGACCCTCCAACAGAAGATTTAAGGAAACCGTCTCCGGCACAAAATAGCTGGTGTGGTTTTGAAATTGAAAGTACTCGTTGATATTGATAGTAATTCTGAGCATTTTTTGCAGATTTCTGGCAATCGAATAAAGATACTCCATTTCATCGTAAAAACCTGCCGATTCCAGTAGCTGCTCTAAAGGCGTCAACAGATTATAGATTCTAAAAATGGCGTTTCGGTACTCTGAGGCCAAAGCAATCATATCATTTTTTCTCCGCACCTGATAACGCCGATGAGATGTTTTTTTCCGAAACACTTTCCACAAGGTATAGTTTTCTCCGTCCTCTCCTGTTATACCCCGAACATCTGCCAGAAGATAGGAGGAAAAATAAAGCAGCTCAATTTTTCTGATAGCGCCGGCAGAGAAACGAATAGATTCCTCCAGAATTTTTTCATTTTGAGGAAACACATGATAAACAGTATCCGATATCCTAATATCGAAATCAGAAGATTCTGCATATTGATTTTGCCAGATGACTTTACCAGAAACATTACAAATAAAACATACCGTTTCTACATCTGAAAGGAGCTCTGCAATTTGTTTCAGCCGAAAGTCCATACCGCTTCACCTCGCCTACTACATTATCATTATTATATGGATTTTTTTTAGAAAAGTAAAGGGAATTCCTCCCATTTCAAATAAAGGCAATCAATTTTGTGGGATCATAAGAAACATGTTTATTCCTTCAAAATGCTTTTAAATTGCAACAAGAACACATAAAATTGACATTTTCCCTCCAAAACTTGTTCTAAATCGCCTATAACCGGCGTCTATCCGCTGTTTTAGACTGTCAGCCTCCCATTTGAAAATAAATATTCCGCCGCTTTTGGACTACCCATCCTATCATTATTTTTTTCAGCTTTTCCGATTCTATAAATCTTTTTCTATGAGATAAAAGGATTTCTCCTTTCCTCTTTTCAGCGGCCAATCCAGACTCCTGCCGTTTCATTTTCTAATAGATGTATCGGTTTCATAAAATTTACGTTAAATTTGTAACAAAGTCTTGTAATCTTCCGCGTTTTGGTATAAAATAAAAGAGTAAAATTTATTTGGAGGTCTTTATTATGGCTATCAAAATTGGTATTAATGGATTTGGCCGTATCGGCAGACTGGTATTCCGTGCCGCTATGGCTCAGCCGGAAACTTATGAAGTAGTAGGCGTTAACGATCCGTTTATCGACTTAGACTACATGGTATACATGACAAAATATGATACCATCCATGGTCAGTTCAACGGTACCGTTGAAACAAAAGACGGCAAACTGGTTGTAAACGGCAAAGAAGTAAACGTTTACGCTTGCATGAATCCTGCTGAAATTCCGTGGAGCGAATGCGGTGCTGATTACGTTGTAGAATCTACCGGCGTATTCACCACTATGGACAAGGCAAAAGCTCACTTTGAAGGCGGCGCTAAAAAAGTTGTTATTTCCGCTCCTTCCAAAGACGCTCCTATGTTCGTAATGGGTGTTAACAACGACAAATACACCAAAGATATGAACATCGTTTCCAATGCATCCTGCACCACAAACTGCTTGGCTCCTTTGGCTAAGGTTATCAACGACAACTTCGGTATCGTTGACGGTTTGATGACCACCGTTCACTCCACAACTGCTACTCAGAAAACAGTTGACGGTCCTTCTAAGAAAGACTGGAGAGGCGGACGTGCTGCTGCTGGCAACATCATTCCTTCTTCTACCGGTGCTGCTAAAGCCGTAGGTAAAGTTATTCCTGAACTGAATGGCAAACTGACAGGTATGGCATTCCGCGTTCCTACTCTGGACGTTTCTGTTGTTGACCTGACTGTTAACCTTGCAAAACCTGCTTCTTATGAAGAAATCTGCGCTGCTGTAAAAGCTGCTTCTGAAGGCCCGATGAAAGGTATCCTCGGTTACACCGAAGACGCTGTTGTTTCTTCTGACTTCTACAGCGATGCTAGAACCTCTATCTTCGACGCTACCGCTGGTATTGCTTTAACTGATACATTCGTTAAATTAGTATCTTGGTACGACAACGAATGGGGTTATTCCAACAAAGTATTGATGCTGATCAAACATATGGCTTCTGTTGACAACGCTTAATTTTAGCCTGTCAGTCATTGATTGAATCAAAAAGGTCCGCCGTATAATCGGCGGACCTTTTTATTCTGTTTTTACTTGGAATACCGCTTCTGTTGGATCAATTTCCGTTTCTCTGTCAATTTTATCTCATTTAAAAATTTCTCGTTGCGATCTTTACCGCCTGATCCTGAGCAATCAGAGAAAGCTCCGCCGCCAAAAAAGCGTGTTCCTGGGTCATAGCGGTTTCCGTACGGTTGAGACAGTCATCAATCAGATTTCTAAAATAGGAAAAGCCAATTTTCCCCCCTACCTGATAGTGCTTTTCCCCTTCTTGGTTGACCAAAAACAAGTGGTCTCCCTGAGAGGTCTTTGCTACATCCAAATTTTTTCGCAATTCGATATAGCCTTCTGTCCCCAGAATCACGGTGCGGCCGTCTCCCCAGGAGGAAAGACCGTCAGGCGTGAACCAGTCCACCCGAAAATATCCGGTGGCGCCGTTTTCCCCAAGAAGCATCACATCTCCGAAATCGTCCAGTTCCGGATATTCCGGATGGGCGAAATTCCCAATCTGGCTGCGCACCACCTGTGCCTTTTCCACACCGGCATAATACAAAAACTGCTCGATCTGATGGCTGCCGATATCGCACAGGATGCCGCCGTATTTTTCCCGCTCAAAAAACCAGCCGGGACGGGTTTTCGCATCCAATCTATGAGGCCCCAGCCCGATCACCTGAATCACCTTGCCGATCGCGCCTTCCTTGATGAGATCTCCCGCAAAAACCGAGCACTCTGAATGGACCCGTTCCCCATAATAGATGAGATATTTCTTTCCCGTTTCTTTTACCGTCTCTCTCGCACGAGTTAACTGATCAAGGGCAGTAAAGGGCGCCTTGTCACAGAAATAGTCTTTCCCCGCTTTCATGACGCGGATTCCCAAATCCCCTCTTTGGTAAGGAATCACACACCCCGCAACCAGATCGATAGAATCATCCTCTAAAATTTCCTGTTCCGAACATGCCGTTTTCACAGCGGGATAAACCCGTTCAAACGCCTCTAACAGCTTCTTTTCATCGTCATAAACGCTTACCAATTCCGCTCCAGCCTCAATCAGTCCCCGACACATCCCATAGATATGTCCGTGCTTTAGACCGATTACACTGAAACGAAGCCTCTTTTCCCGTTCTTTCTTGCAATCGCCAGCCATAGCAATACTCCTCTCTTTTCCAATCACAATGATAGCAGAAAACCACCAGCCCAGCTGGTGGTTTTCTACTGTTTCTATAAGACAACCGGCGCCTTCCGATTATAGGACTCATAAATCCCACGCATTAAGCGCAGCGTCTCTCCCGCACTTTCAATTGTAATGGGAAAACGGCGGTTGTTTCTCAGGCAATCATAATAATCCACGATACAGGCCATATGTCCGTTGCCCCAATAGGCTTTCCCCACAGAGTTTGCCGGAACGGAAAAATCCATTTCCTTGGAAGGTTTCCCCTTTTCTGTGATGGTCAGCTTCGTTTCTTCCATGCGGATGGTCATTTTTTCGCAGACCAGCTCCACCATTACTGGAGAATCGGTACAGAAAGCCGTGGTCGCGTAAAACAGAGCCACCTTATCCGGATAAAGGAGATATGCCTCGGCGGTATCCTCTACCTCGATTACTCCCTTGAGGTGGTGGTTGATCACGGTGCCTTCGATTTTTTCCGGCATCCCTAAAAAGTGTTTTAACAAATCCAGGGTATGGATACTCTGGTTAATCAGCACGCCTCCCCCTTCGGTAGCGATGCTGCCTCTCCAGCCGCTTTCGGTATAATACGGGGCTTCCCGATGCCAAGTCACAAAGGCTCTGGCTCCCAGCACCTTTCCAGCCTCTCCGGAATCCAGAAGGCTTTTTACCTGTCTGACGCTGGCGTTATACCGGTTTTGAAAACAAACGCCCAAAGCGGCGTTGCCTTTCACTCGGTCAAGCTCAGAAAGCTGATCCATAGAAAGAGCCGGAGGCTTTTCCATGAAGACGTTGATTCCCTTTTCCAGCGCCGCTATTGCCATAGGAACATGGAGATAATGCGGAGTACAGATGTGCAGAACATCGATCTGCTCTTTTTCCAGCATTTCCTCGAAACTCTGATAGGCATGGCTGTTTTCGTTTCCAAACTGCGTTACAAATTCCTCTGCCCGTTCCGGTTTAATATCGGCAAAAGCACAGAGATTCACCCCATCCATCTGCCGGAGGGCGTCCGCATGGACATGGGCGATCCCTCCGCAGCCTACAATGGCTGAATTCATCTTTTTCACCTCTCTTATTTGGAGCCGTAGCTTCCTTCTGTGTCAAATACTACGCCGTCTCCTTCTTTTACCTGAGAGGTCGCGATCCGCTTTTTCAACTCTTCCAGGAAGAGATCTTCATCAAAAGGAATGGTGACTTCTTTTCCAAGCCAGCTGGACAGATGCATCGCGTTGGATAAAGTCAAACCGTTAATCCCCTCTTCGCCGTTGGCAATCAGGTCGGTTCCGTGAAGAATCTTTCCGGCAAAGGCTCTCAAAACACCTACGTGCTGCAGATTTTCGCCGTCGGTCTCTACCTTTACCCATTCTCCCTTCGGGCCGGCAAAGCCTTCCTTAGAGGTGTTGCAGAAATCCTGTACACCCTGTTCCAGTTTGAAGAATTTCAGTTCATCATTTTCGCAGACCAGCTTGCCCATTTCCCCTGTGATTTCAAAACGGTTGGTTCCTGGGAAATCACCGGTGGTGGTGATAAAGGTACCGGTAGCGCCATTGGGGTATTCCATGTAGGTGGTCACGTCGTCCTCTACCTCAATTTTGTGCCATTTTCCATTGTGGCAATGAGAATGTACCTTGCAGGGCATTCCGCAGATCCACTGAAGCAGGTCTAAATTGTGAGGGCACTGAT
>CALWNT010000091.1 GCA_944382885.1 uncultured Clostridia bacterium
TCCCCGCATAGCTTTCCTCTTTCTCCGAAAGAAAGTAATAGTGAAAAATTATTTTAAAATAGAACACTAAATTTCTGTTTGTGATACCACATACCAGCTTCCCTGTGCAGTCTTAATTTTTTTTCGAATAGTTGGAAACGGATAGAATCGGTCTAAAAAATTTCTTTCAAAGAGCTTTGGGTATCGCTCAAAAGAAGACGAATGACAGGTATTTATTTGATGCCCCTGTAAAGAATACCAAATAGGTTGACTCAACTAAAAAGAGTGCGAAAGGATTGGAGCTTTTGCGGATAAAATTGTAACTTTGTATGAAAAATCAGGCGAAGTTTTGACATATAGATAAAAATAGTGTAGAATATTTTACGGCAAATTTTAGGATAAAACAAATGTAAAAACCATCTCATAGCTTTGGCGGAAAATGCAGATCTAGGAAATTCACTGGTTTAAGAACAAAAGGTGCGGCATAAACGGAGGAACGATTTTGGCAAGTTTAGAAGAACAGATTAAAAAGAGAAGGACATTTGCAATTATCTCCCACCCTGACGCAGGGAAAACGACATTGACAGAAAAATTTTTGCTCTACGGCGGGGCAATTACCCTGGCAGGTTCCGTAAAGGGGAAAAAGACGGCAAAACATGCAGTTTCCGACTGGATGGAAATTGAAAAACAGAGGGGAATTTCCGTTACTTCCTCGGTGCTGCAATTTAATTATGAGGGTTACTGTATCAATATTCTGGATACCCCCGGACATCAGGATTTCTCAGAGGATACCTATCGTACCCTGATGGCGGCCGATTCCGCAGTTATGGTAATCGACGCTTCAAAGGGTGTAGAGAATCAGACGAAAAAGCTTTTTAAGGTCTGTTTGCTGCGGGATATTCCCATTTTTACCTTTATCAATAAAATGGACCGAGAAGCCAGGGACCCTTTTGATTTGATGGAAGAAATTGAAGCGGAACTGGGCATCCGCACCTATCCTATCAACTGGCCCATCGGCTCCGGTAAGGAATTCAAAGGCGTATATGAGCGGAATAAGGGACGCATTATGACCTTTGAAGCGAATAATGGCCAGAGTGAAGTAAAAGCGACGGAAGTCGAACTGGACGACCCATCTTTGAAACAGGAAATCGGGGAACAATTTTATCAGACATTGTGCGACGATATCGAACTGCTGGATGGTGCAGGATATGAATTTGATCTCGATGAAGTGCGCCATGGCAAGCTTTCCCCTGTCTTTTTCGGTTCGGCGCTGACCAATTTCGGTGTAGAGCCATTTTTGGAAAACTTTTTACAGATGACCACCTCTCCTTTGCCGAGAAACTGCAAAACCGGCGAAATTGATCCGTTCAGCCAGGATTTTTCCGGCTTTATCTTTAAGATTCAGGCGAACATGAACAAGGCGCATCGGGACCGAATCGCCTTTATGCGGATTTGCTCCGGCAAATTCGAAAAGGGGATGGAGGTCTACCATGTTCAGGGAAACAAGAAGATGAAGCTGATGCAGCCGCAGCAGATTATGGCCCAGGAACGGGAAGTGGTAGATGAAGCTTATGCGGGAGATATCATCGGGGTGTTTGACCCGGGGATTTTCTCTATCGGGGATACGCTTTGCACGCCTTCCCACAAGATCGAATTTGAAGGGGTGCCCACCTTTGCGCCGGAGCATTTTGCTTTAATCAGTCAAAAAGACACCCTGAAAAGAAAGCAGTTCGTGAAAGGAATCTCCCAGATTGCTCAGGAGGGCGCCATTCAGATCTTCCAGGAACTGAATTCCGGTATGGAAGAGGTCATTGTAGGCGTAGTCGGAGTACTTCAGTTTGAAGTATTGGAATATCGGCTCAACAATGAGTACCATGTGGAAATACGCCGGGAAGGCACACCCTATCAGTTTATTCGTTGGATTGCCAATGAAGGGATAGATCCCAAAAAATTAAATCTTACTTCTGATACCAAACGGGTACAGGATTTGAAAGGAAATTATCTGCTTCTGTTTGCCAACAGCTGGGGCATTCAGTGGGCATTGGATCACAACGAAGGCTTGGAACTGGAAGAATTCAGCAGAAATTAAGCCGTTTGGTGATAAAACATAGTAGATAAAAAAGAATCGTGGAGCATCTTCCACGATTCTTTTTTATGATTAGCTTATTGGGAAGGGAACGGTGTAATATAGGATTCCTGAATGAATTTGCGGACAGACGTTTTGATGAACTCCAATTGTTCTTCTCCGGACAGGGAATTCAAAAAGCCTATGATATCGGAATCTCCTTCGTCGGAAAATGCAACGCAGAATATCTGCTGAGCGTTTTTGATTTCCTGTGTTTCTTCGCATTTCGCAATCTGTTCCAAGATCATCTGTTCATATACAGCATCACGGATATAATCTAACATTAAACTATCCGGTTTTACAGCCTGAAGCAATTTTTCATACAGTTCTTTTTCCGTAAACCGATTGATGGAAAAAGAAAACTGTACTTTAATCTGTTCTCCTTTGGGAAAAGGGCAGTACACCTTTTTGGGGATTTCCATGATCGCTCCTGCTTCTTCCCGATGAATTTTGTTCCAGATTGCCTGCTTGATATAACCGTTTCTGGAAATCTGACTCTGATCCTTCCGGTAGACTTCAGAAATTTTCTGTAGATGCTGTTGCAGCAGATAGTCGTATTTCCTTCGGAAGGTAAAGTTCATCAAAAAGATGTGTTCTTTGATATAAATCATGTTCCTGCGCGTCTTTTTACTCAAAAAGTTTTCCCTCCTTGTTTAGTATCTGCCGTAAACAGTGTCAGAATATCGCATTCGGTGTTACGTCCGCCTAGAATAAGAATACCGGCCTCCGTTAGGAGGCTGGTATTCTAAAAGAGCTACAATTTATCTTATCGTGTGTTGCGTTTTCTGACAAAAAGAGTAGCTCCAGTCAAGCCGCTCGCACTTACAAGCAAAAGAACAATCCATAGACCCAGGTTGCTGCTGTTGCCGGTTAATGGAGAATCGGTACCGTTATTTTCGGAATCGGCAGGTTTATAATCTGGGTCAGCAGCGCCGCAGACAGTACATTTACCGTCTTTGTAGCTATGAGCGAGTTTCGGAATGGTTTTACCCTGTTCCAAGACAGCTCCGCAGTCTTTGCAGACAGTGTCGCCGGTATAACCTTCTTCTGTGCAGGTAGCGTCTTTCACATTTACGACCTCAGTTTCACCATGGCCGGTAGCTTTGATAATGGTATCTTCTAAAGTGATTTCAGTTTCGCAGGCTTCATCGCTGAAATATTTGCCGCAGTCTGCACAGTACCAGTATTCAATATTTCCATCCTTTGTGCAAGTAGCATCGTTCGCTCCGAAATGTGTAAGCTCGTGAACATGGGGATAATCATAGGAATAAGTCATTTCATCATAATGGGTGGTGCCAGCAGTCTTTGCCTCTACATAGAAGAGGGTGGGCTGCCAAAGGTCAAAACCTTCGCCTTTGGTAACAGTCCAGTCATCATCGCGTCCTTCTGCTACAGGGGTACCATTATATTCTTTGTAGAAAGAAGCGCTGGTCAAACCGTTGGCAGTAATATAGCCGTTGGCTTTCTGCCAAGCAATCTGAGCTTCATCAGCGGTATATTCCATGACAGTTCTGTCTTTAGCGTCTTTCATGCCAACTCTGATAGAGACGATATCATTCATGTTGAAGTTGGAATATTTCCATCCAACGCTGTAGGCACCGGCTTCGCCAGCCCAAGTCACTTCGTTAAAATGTCCGCAGTCAGTGATTTCTACAGTAGGATAATCATACTGATAACCCATTTCATCGTAGTAAGTAGCATTTGCTGTTTTTACTTCTACATAGAAGAGGGTGGGCTGCCAAAGGTCAAAGCCTTCGCCTTTGGTAGCGGTCCAGTCATCATCGCGTCCTTCAGCGATAGGGGTACCTTCATAGTCTTTGTAGAAAGGTACACTGCTCAAACCTTCGGCAGTAATATAGCTATTATCTCTTTGCCAAGCAATCTGAGCTTCATCAGCAGTATATTCCATAACAGTTCTGCCATTAGCGTCTTTTGCGCCAACTCTGACAGCAGTTACGTCATCCAAATTGATGTCGCCATAGTTCCAACCTACGCTGAATACGTCGGCTGTTTCGCTCCAGTCAACATCAAAATGTCCGCAGTCTGTGACTTCTACAGTAGGATAATCATATTGATAGCCCACTTCATCGTAGTAGGTATCCTCTGCTGTTTTCACCTCTACATAGAAAAGGGTAGGCTGCCAAACTTCAAAACCTTCGCCTTTAGTAGCGGTCCAGTCGTTATCGCGTTCTTCAGCGATGGGGGTACCTTCATAGTCTTTGTAGAAAGGTACGCTGCTCGCACCATCGGCGGTAATATAGCTATTGTCTCTTTGCCAAGCAATCTGAGCTTCATCAGCGGTATATTCCATGATGGTTCTGCCATTAGCATCTTTTTCGCCAACTCTGACAGCAGTTACGTCATCCAAATTGATGTCGCTATAGTCCCAACCTACACTGAATACCTCGGCTGTTTCGCTCCAGTCAACATCGAAATGTCCGCAGTCTGTAATTTTTACTGATTTTGGTGCTTCCTGTGCAGAGACAGCCATGGGAACAATATAAATTACCAAGATAACTGTCATCAAAATAGAAAGCCATTTTTTCTTTGTCATGTTAAGACCTCCTCAATTTTGTTTTTATTGTCTTGATGCTCCTTATATTGTTTTCATCCCTCCTTTGTAAAATGACAAAATGCCTGAGATTTCCAAAAGTGTACTTTTGGAAATAGGGAAATATATATTTATACTGATGATGAGAAAATATAATTAAAAATAGAGAAAATCGCGCAAAATCTCTTTATAAAGACTTGAAAAAAATAGATTATATGTATATAATAAATTTGTATCTTTGATAATGTACTGAGTTTGAAAAGGTACACTTTTCCAAATTGATCATAATTTGGTTATATGGATTTTTCATATTCAACCGCTTTGGAATAAAAAGTTCCTACTGGCATTCCGCAGGCATCTGCTGCTTGGCGGAGTGTTATTTTTTGTCCCGCCAGTCCTTACGTATGGTGTAAAAGTTATCCGGTACCAGACGAGGAGGCCTGCCGAATTTTACACCTTTCGCTTTTGCCGCGGCGATTCCCTCCGCTTGCCGTTTTCGGATATTCTCTCGTTCATTTTGCGCTACGAAGGATAGAATTTGCAGCACCAGGTCGGCTATGAAAGTTCCCATCAGATCTTTTCCGTTTCTGGTATCCAGAAGCGGCATATCCAGTACACAGATATCTACGCCCTTTTCTCTGGTCAGTATTCGCCACTGTTCCTGTATTTCCCTATAATTTCTTCCCAGCCGATCGATACTCAGAATATACAGTAAGTCACCTGTTTTCAGCCTTCTTACCATCTTTTTGTATTTTGGGCGCTCAAAATCTTTGCCGGATTGTTTATCGATATAGAGATTTTTTTCCGGTACTCCTTTATTTTGCATCGCGATCAGCTGCCTGTCCTCATTTTGATCTGTGCTTGACACACGGATGTATCCGTAGATGATAAAATCACTCCCTTTCTAAGTTAGTATGCCAAAAAGCAGAACGAAATACAAAAACAAGCAAAACAAAAAAGAGCGGATGCCCAAGCTAGGGGCAGCCGCTCTCTGTGTAAATTCATGCAATTTTTGTTTTCGAAAAAATGGACAGGGATTTATTCTGTTTCCTGTGTGGAAGTTTCCGTTTCGCTGCTTTCCGGTGCAGATTCTGCCGGAGCTTCCACCTTTTTCGTTCCTCTTAAAATGACGCCTTGAATAGGACGGTAATAAGAATTGGGAAGATTTTCCCGACGAACCTCAGCCCCATTTTTATAAAATACCCGATAGGCGCTGGCGGTATAGCCGGTACGGCTCTGTACATCGACCTTTTCAGTACCTTCAGGCAGAGAAGGATCGTCTTTATAAATAGTCGCTTCCGGCGCAATAGAACCGGTCTGGCTGGAATACACCTCAATTGTATCCCACTCGGAAGGCTGTTTGCCGTAAATGCGTACGGTAACCTTATTACCGATCATACCGGCCCAGATAAACATGGACGCGTCGCTGTCATTCCGGATTTGTAAGTCCTGTCCCGGATAGCTGACAGCAGCATCCTGACCGATTTGCTCGTAAACGGAAGGCCAGCTGTGATTACCCCTTCTGACAATGGTGAAATCCGCCCGCAAAGCGGCACCGTAAAGGGTGGTAGCAGCCTGACAGATACCGCCTCCGTAATCCTGAATCATTTTCCCTTTGGAGATGACGCCGGCTTTTTTCCAGCCCTGATTTGGATCACCTGGGTTACCTACGGCGTTTAAGAAAGAAAAGGTCTCTCCCGGTTTAATCTCAGAGCCATTGATATGGGATAACGCCAGACGGATATTGCTGTTGCCGTTGGCGCCGTTGGTCGAAATGGTCTGATAAGTAGAAATCAGCTTCGTATACTGGGATATTTCTTCTTTCGTTATAGTGTAGGGAAGTTCTTCGGTTACCAGTTCAATGGTTCCGCCTTGGCTGGTTTCCAGCGCTTCGGTCATTTTCTGACACATGGTCTCCTGATCGACCTTGACTCCCGTTTCGCCCTCCGCATAGGTAAACATGTTGTCTGCTGAAGGGTTAAAGCTTGAGACATAGGCGTTTACCGGCTCTTTATCGATTTGCTCCGCAACGGAGGCGACCAACTCAGGAACATTGGAATAGTCCGGTGTACAGGTGATTGTAAATTTTTCCGGATTTTCTTTTAAGGCCAGTATTTTTTCATACCGTTCTTTGTCGGTCCCTTCTCTTGCCACATTGTAAGCCTGTTCCAGGATTTGGTCGGTATCGTAAGTAAACTGAAAATCGCTGTCTGTAAAGTTGAATGTTTGTTCTCCATATGTAAGGGTGAGGGAAATGGTCGGGCGAAGGGAATCTTCTACCGTTTTCATCAATTCCTTGGCTTCTTTCATTGTTTTTCCGCTCAGGTCCACATCATTGACATAAATTCCGTCATAAAAGGTAGAGATGTTTACAGCCGCGCTGACCTTTTTATTATACTCGTTTTGGAAATAAAGAACCAAAGCGGTGGCCGCTGCTGCGACAACAATGATAGCGATACCAATAATCAGGAATAATTTCCAGTGAGCTTTCATTTTATCTCCAAAGGACCGCTTCACTGCCGCTGTATCTTCAGCCGGAACTCCGGCGGAATATTGCTTTTTTTCCTTCATAGAGCTTCCTCCTAAATTAGTATAAATTTATCATACTATGAATCCGCAAGGTTGTAAAGTTACAAATTATCCATACTTTTGAGAAATATATAAAAAAATTGAGAAAGTTTTTTGCCTAAATGCAATGATTGTGGAGAAAGTAAAAGGAAACAGTAAAAAAAGAATTCATTTCTAAATCAACGGAAATTTTTTTGTTTCCTCCTTTTGGATAATATAATCGATGACATAGAGGATAGAGGACTTATTTTGTGATTTTTCACGAATCATATTATAAAAAAATGATGCCTTCTTTTGTGAAAGCATCATTTTTTTCCAGTTTTGGGATAGGGAGCTTTATTTTGGGTCCGTCCTAAGATATAATCGGTAGAGGTGTGGTAAAAATCCGCCAGGGTAATCAAATGCCGGACGGGAATTTCCCGCTCGCCGGTCTCATATTTGCTGTATTGAGGCTGGGTGGTCTTTAACAGTTTTGCAATATCAGACTGATACAGATCTCTGTCTTCACGCAGATCTTTAAGTCTCTGTAGATACAGCATAAAAGCCACCCCGTTTCCATAAAAATCTATTTTAAAAGGGAAAATACAAATTGTCCGTTGAAGATACTAACCATAGGATTTCCAGTTTGAGGCAATTATTTCATCCTAAAAACAGTTGAGACCGTTTTGTTTTCCAGATGAAATGAGCTTAATTTTTTCAAACACAGCCAAGACTTTCAATAATTTCTAAGTAAAATTTTATCATATATCCAAACGGGCATATTGACACTATATCCATTTGGATATATACTAAAAAACAACAGGTGGAAATAGGAAGATTTTGTTTCTTTATGATGAAGTGAGGAAAAGATTTTATTGACAGAAAAATTATTTTTGGATATATTCAAATCAGAACATAGATAGCGGCGAAGAAAAGGCCGCGGATAGGAGGACACGGATTTGAAACTGATTTTAGAGGAAATTCACAAATCCTTTGGAAATAAAGAAGTATTGACCGGAGCGGGATTTACCTTTGAAAAAGGAAAAATTTACGGTCTGTTAGGACGAAACGGCGCGGGGAAAACCACTCTTTTTAACTGTCTCAGCCAGGAATTGCCGCTTGACAAAGGAAGTTTTTACTTGGAGGAGGAAGGGAACAGAAGACCGCTTTCTGACGAAGATGTGGGTTATGTTTTTGCCACGCCGATTCTGCCGGAGTTTTTAACCGGATATGAATTTTTAAAGTTTTATATCGATATCAATCGGAATAAAATCCAGGATTTGAAGTCAATCGATGAATATTTTGACCTGGTGCAGATCGAGCCAGAGGATAGGGGACGTCTGATGAAGGATTACTCCCACGGAATGAAAAATAAGATGCAGATGCTTTGCTTTTTTATTACGAAACCGCTGGTGATCCTTTTGGATGAACCGCTGACCTCTTTTGACGTGATCGTGGCGCTGGAGATGAAAAATCTGCTCAGAAGCATGAAAGGAGAGCATATTATTATCTTTTCCACCCACATTCTTCAGCTTGCGGCCGATTTGTGCGATGAGATTTCGGTGCTCCATCAGGGCAAACTCAGCGGAGTAGATCATGCTATGCTCAAAAGTCCTGAATTCGAGTCAAAGCTGATTGAAATTCTGAAAGACGAGGAAGACCATGAATAATCTAACAACTTTGCTGACCATCCTTCGGGTGAATACCTGCACGGCGATTAACCGTATCATCTTTTATTTCAGGAAATTGCCCCTGATTGGCCAAATTTTGCCGGAATCCGCCTACGGTTTTGGGGATATCAAAAGTGTTGCTACACTAATATCCAACGCTTGCCGGGCATTGACCAAGCTTGTTTACGTAGGGCTTTATTTGCTCTGCTTTTTCCTTCCGGCTGTTCTGCTGATACAAGATACGATTTCTGGAAATCAGTATTTGGAATTCGCGGTGCTGGTCAATGTGTTTTTAGGAATGAATCTGCTTGCGGGGGCTGTACAGAAGAATACCTTTACAGCCACGGACGAAGAAAAGTACCTGTTTATCAAGCTGATGAGGATGCCGGCCCGGCAATATTCTGTCGCGAAATTCTGGATGGCCCATTTGGGAAACGCTTTGTCCTTTGTGGTATTGTTTCCCATTTTAGCGCTCTTGTTGGGTTATTCCGTGGGAAAAGCGGTTTTATTGAGTTTTTTCCTGCTTTCCGCTCACTGCGCGATAGACGCATTCGACCTATTAGTAATAAATAGGATAAAAAATACGAAACGTTATTTAGGGATTTTTAAAACGACCGGCACATTGCTGGGAATATTGATTGCTTATTTGCCGCTGTTTTTCCTCGCAGAGGAACAATTCGGCCGAAATTGGGTTTTAGGAGTCGAAAGAGTGTTATTCAGTATTCCCGGAATATTGCTATTTTTGATACTTTTTGTAATATCTTATCTGATTATTACAAAATTTCAGGGATATCAAGAAGTTTTTGCGAAAACCTTTCGAATGGATAACCTTTTGGCGGTTTCTGGAAAATCTGCTCAGCAGATGCGCTTTTCTGACGTGAGTCTGAAAGATGAGGATTTTGCAAAAAATCAGGGGAGAGATACCGGAATACAGGGGAAAAAGGGATATGCCTATCTCAATTCTTTGTTTTTCCTCCGTCACCGCCGGATGATGGTTCGCCCCCTTTTGATTCGTCTAGGGATCATTGGGGCCACCTTTCTAGTCGGATTAGGAGGCTGTCTCTTTTTCCCTGTGGTGAAAGCGGGGATCGAGCACTTCTTTCAAAGTTCGCTGGCATTGCCGATTTTTGTCTTTTTGATGTATACCCTTTCGATGGGGGAGCGGATCTGTCGCGCCATGTTTAAAAACTGTGATATCAGCCTGCTGCGTTATCCGTTCTATCGAAAAAAGGAAGTGCTGCTGAAAAATTTTCGAATCCGTTTGCTTTCTGTGATTCGGCTCAATGGAATATTGGCTTTGGCCATCTGTCTGGGAACCATTTTGCTCTTTCTCCTCCCTGGAATGGTCTGGAATCTGACCGATCAGCTGTTGTTCTGTCTGACGATTCTGCTTCTATCGGTGTTTTTTTCCGTACACTATTTATTCTTGTACTATGTCTTTCAGCCCTATACGACGGAGCTGGGAATTAAGAATCCGTTTTTCAATATTTTGAATACTGCGGTTTATGTCGCCTGTTATCTGTGTTTACAGCTTGATACAGTGCCTAGTAGTTTTGTTTGGATTGTGTTGACTGCAACTACAGTATATATTATAATAGCATTAGTATTGGTCTATCATTTTGCGCCGAAAACCTTCCGGGTAAAATGATGTTTCGTGTATCTGAATAGATGGAAGGGATTAAATTGAATATTAAAATTGCCGCCATTGAAAATATAGACGAATTGATGAAACTCTATAATACATCTACCCCTGTGATGAAACGAACTCGGAAAAATGCCTATCTGGAACCTGTGCGGAAGCCGGACAAACATTTTCTGGAATATATTATTCGGGGTCGGGATGAAGATTTTATTTTGATTCGGGATTGTGATAAGACCATCGGTTTTGCGTTGGTGATGGAAAAAACCTTTAATCAGCTTTATGAATCCGGGAAACGGGTGTTGTATATCGGCGACATATTTGTAATACCGCCCTATCGCAGAAAAGGGGTAGGCAGTCAGCTGTTGGCAGAAGCAAAGCACTGGGGACGGAAAAGAAATCTCACAGAAATTGAAGTGCGGGTATCGGCGAATAATAGGCCCGCCATACGGTTTTATGAAAAGCATCAGCTTTATGAATCAGCTAAGACTTTTTTAGGAAAATTGGAAACAAAGTATGAGTAAACTCAGCAGCGAAGGATGAGAGCCCTGCCGGGAGATTTCCCGGCAGGGCTCTTTTGAGAAATGGAGTTTTGGGGTGTTAGAGACAAAAACAGAAATTTATCTTTTTATGTGGGGGTACCGACCCCCACACCCCGGCACCTTTTGCGACTCAACTTGTTGAGTTGCCCAACTAGGTGGAAAGGGCCCTGCTCAAACGCCGCAGAGGCTTTGGTGCGGGTCTATAAAGTTGACTCCTATCCAAGTACGGCGGAAAATATTAGTTCCTGCTAAAACATTCGTCAGCCCCAGCTGTAAACTAAATTTTTCCACCCTAGGATGGTTAGAAGAACACTTCAAAGACCCGTAATGA
>CALWNT010000092.1 GCA_944382885.1 uncultured Clostridia bacterium
TTTGAGTGAAGCTCTTTTGCCTACTTTTGAGCGAACAAAAGTAGGCCGCGTGCGGGGCGGCTCCCCGCATAGCTTTCTTCTTTCTCTGAAAGAAAGTGATAGAGAAAAAGTTCTTTTTAAATAGAAACATAAATTTCTGTTTACCGTTCATACTCATATTCAAAAGCAGCTCGATCAGAAAGAAAAGAAAATAATTTCTTCCCTCCCTGATAAAAGCTATAATGTGCTTTGCAGGATGGATTTTCCCGAACAGAACGTATCATATCCCCACCTTTGGGTGCCTGAAGAGACAGCGATTCCTGTTCCAGCAATTTTGCCCGCAGGGTCAAATCTCTCTGCCGCAAAATAAGTTCACCATCTCTAATTTTTACCGCTTTTCCTCCCAAATAGGTAGCAAGGCGGTATTCTTTTCCCCGAAAAAAGATTACAGCAATCACACCGGTAAAGCGAATCCCTCCCAGCGGAATCTCCGCCACGGAAAGCATCAGTGAATTCTTCCCGAAATGGCATTGGCTCCATACGTATTCCCTAGGGAAAGATCTTCCCCGGTCTCCCTCCAGATATCCCAAATCATTTGTAAAGCGAAAGGGATTTCCATTGATTGTGAGCTTTCCGTCCACACGATGGGTCATGCTGTAGACGCTGTGGCGGCACTCCATAAATGGTACCAGAGAAAAAGGCCCCATAATGTCGTATTTCAGAGGCGTCAGATGATGAAACCGCAATGTTCCCACAGCCTCTATTCCCTCTTCCCGGATGTGGAGATGGATTCCCTCTTGGCTGAAAAGGTTTTTGCCGATTCTCAGCCGAAGCTCTCCCGGCTTTTCCAGATAGTGTTCTATGGGGTACGAAAGATTCCAGTTTTCCGTTTCCGTTAAAAGCTGTATCGAACAAGATTTTTTCCCGTCTGTTTCATGAGGCGCTGGGATCATCGCCACTGTATGTTCCTGAGACTGGCATTTAAAATAGTAGCCTTTAAAATAATTCATGAGACAAATCCTCCTGAGCCGGATAGTCAATTCGTTTGCCGTGATAATCGAATCGGGAACCGTGGCAGGGACAGTCCCAGCTAAGCTCGTCTTGATTCCATTCCAGCTGACACCCGAGATGGGGACAGCGGATCTCTACTATATGCAGCTTCCCCTCCTGATCCCGGTAGGCGCCTACTTTTTCCCCTTTAAACAGCACCACTCCTCCATGTCCCTTCTCTAGTTCCTCTGAAAGCAGTTCCGGCCAAAGGAATATCCGTTTAGAAATACTCTTTACCGCCCGTCCGCCTTCCTGAGTTAATTTCGGGAGCTCCTTGAACATAGAACGAGAGGGGGAAAACACTTCCGAATAGGGATTTTCTTTTCCCTGAATCAAGTCAGAAAGAATCATAGCGGAGACCATCGAACTGCTCATTCCCCACTTTTGAAATCCTGTCGCTACATACCAGTCCGGCTTTGTCGGAGAAAAGAGGCCGATATAGGGAACAGAATCAAGGGGCATACAGTCCTGGGCTGACCAATGGGCGACCTCTGCGGCGTTGGGGAATAAATCCCTCGCCTTCTGCCGCAGGCGGCCGAAGGTGCCCCCGGATTCATTTTCTCCGGTACGGTAGCCCTCTCCACCAAATAGCAACAGATCCCGATATTTACGAAAGGAATAAGCAGGCTGATCTACTCCAATGTACATCCCATCCGGAAAAGACGCACCCTTAAGCGCCAGTACGCAGGATCGCTCCTGGTGCATTTTGGCAAAGAAAAAACCGGGGATATTCCGGAAAGGAAAATGACAGGCAAAAACGACTTTTTCCGCCCGAACAATTCCACTGTCTGTAAGAATGAGATGATCTTTTACCTCTTTTACCTTTGTCTGTTCGTAGACCGTAAGGTTTCGGGATACCGCGTCCAAAAATTTCAAAGGGTGAAACTGTCCCTGACCGGTAAACTTCACCCCGCCGGTAGTTGGAAAAGGCAGCTCCAGTTTTTCAAAGAAAGCGGGCAGTCCCAATCTTCTTGCCGCTTCTGCCTCTTCTCTCAGAAGGTTTTGATCCTTTCCATAAAGATAAGCGCAGGTTTCCTGATAGTCACAGTCAATCTTATTTTCAGCAATCATTTTGCGGTATTCCTCCACCGCCTGCTGGTTCGCCTCGGCATACAGTCTCGCCCGCCGTTCCCCAAGCTGAGAGAGGAGATGGCTGTAGATAGCTCCGTGCTGGGAAGTGATCTTCGCCGTGGTGTTGCCGGTCTGGCCGCTCCCGATCCTGTTTTCTTCCAGCACCACGACCTTTACTCCTTGATTTTGCAGGCGATGAGCGATCAGGATTCCAGCCATACCCGCTCCAATCACCGCAACCTGTGTTTTAAGTTCTCCCTTGAGGGAATCCCGCCTGCCGATCTCCCAGGATTCTGTCCAAATCGATTTCATAGCTTCCTCCCGAATGTTATTCTGCTCTTATTTTTTTCAAGCATGTGGCAAAATATTCCGGGAAGCGTATTTTTTCTGTTTTTCTGCTGCTTCGACAACAAAAGCGCCGTCAAACTCAGTTTGACGGCGCTCTGTCATAATGAAATCCCTTATCTCAGCTTCTGTTCCGGATCGATCTGGCTGCGGATCTTTAGGCTTCCGTCCGGTTCTTTTTCATAGGAAACGGAAATTTTGCCCGCAACAGTCTTCAGCGAACCTTTTACCCAGTTTAATCCCGGAATCGCTACCGGATCAATTTTCACCTGAGTATATCCCACTGTTCCCGGTTCCTGACGGATTCCCAAAAGATAGGTGAAAAAGGTATGCAGTAATCCGCCGAACATCGGATGGTTGTGAGATTCCTGTCCATCCCAATATTCCCAGAGGGTCGTGGCTCCCGCTTCCATCATTCTCACGAAGGAGGTTTCTGTTTTTTCGGTCAGCAGGCGGTAGGCAAGCTCCCCTTCTCCCCGTTCAAACAGGACTTCTATCAGCAGAGCGGTTCCAAAAATCCCGGTATCAAAGGCGGTATGCTCAGAATATTTTTTCACAAGCCCCTTTAACGTCCGTTCGTCTCCCAGACCTAAATCCACCGCAAACGCGTCAGCGCCATTCACGCCTTCACAAAAGCTGCCGGTCATGGGGTCAAAATAAGTCCGGCAAAGTGCCTCTTCACTTTCCCTTAACCGAGAACAAAGGATTTCCAGATCTCCTTGCTGATCGGCAGAAATCCGCTCACCAGTGGCGATCACAGTCCGCAGGCCCTTGATATAGTAGTAGGTGTTGACAAAGGCTTCCGGAATCTTTACTCCTCCCGGGACACACCAATCTCCTAAACACCAGCCGTCCTTTTCTTCCCGGACGATCAGGCCGTTTTCGCTCCGGCTGTGCATATAACTGAGCCACAAACGCATATTGGGATAGTAGTGGGACAGGAGTTCATCATTTCCATAAATTTCATAATAAAGCTGCGGGACTACAAAAATACAGCTTCCCCAGCCCCCTGGGCCGCCCCCTCCGCCGTAAAAAGGCGAGGTATGCTGAACGTGCCCGTTCTTTTTGTCCTGACAATCCACAATATCCCGGAGCCATTTCGGATATACGGTTCTCCCGTCTAAACAGAGCATAGCGGCTTTGGCACAAAGCTGGCCGTCTCCGCCGTATCCCAGCCGTTCCCGGTGAGGACAGTCGGAGGGAACCGAGCAGTGGATATTGTCAAGCTGTGTTCTCACATAGGCCTTATAAAGCCAGTTTAATACCGGATCAGAGCACTCGAACTCAGAAATGACCTCCACGTCAGTATGGATCACCAAAACCGCTTCTGGCCGAGCCTTTCCCCTGACTTCAAAATAACGAAAACCATGCCAGCAAAACCGGGGAAAAACGGTTTCTTCCTGCCCAGAACAGAAATAGCTGTCTTTCTGAATCTGATTTTCCCCGCCGCAGGAGGTAAAATCAAGGGCCGTTTTTCCACAATTGAGTTCCTCACTGTGGAAAACCTCTACCAGTTCCCCTTCTTCTCCCAACAGGTGAAGAGAAACCACGCCGGAAATATTTTCTCCCGCGTCATAAATGGCCCGGTCTTTCTCCCGAAGCACCAAAGTAGGGCGAAGGGTACGTATGATTTTATCCGGCGGACAGTCCTGCAAAAAGAATTTCGTCTTTGGCGCCGCTGTTTTGACAGCAGTTTTCCAAGCAGAATCATCGAAGCCGGCTTCCTTCCACCCCTCCTGTCTTCTGCGCAGATCGACTGTTTCCCCGTAAAAAAGATTATTTGCGGTAATCTCGCTTTCCGTCCACTTTACGGTTTCATCCGACTCTATTTTCTTGATTTCGCCCTTTTCTTCCGTCAGTGTCAGCTCAAAGGCAAGTTTTGGAAAACCGTAATCCAATTTTCCTTCTACATTCCTTTGGTTCTGGTGATACCAGCCGTTACCCAGCAGTACCCCTAACACATTTTCCCCTTCTTTGAGGTATCCGGTCAGGTCATACTCTCTGTAATAGGTGCGGTATTTGGTAAAGGTGTCATGAATCGGGTATAAAAGCGTACTCAAATCCCGTTCCTCATAATTGGACCAAGCGGGAACAAAGCGATCCTCGCTCACTCGCTTTCCATTGAGATACAACTCAAAAAAGCCCAATCCACAAATCGAGATCTGAGCGCAATCTCCCTTTCCCGCTTGGAATACCCTGCGAAACTGAGGAGCTTCACAGCAATCGTCTCCCTGAATCCAGGTTAATTTTTGAAAATCAGCCATTATTTTCCTCCTTAACTTCTGCTTTTCACTGCTGCCAAATGGCAAAGCTCTTTATGATCGTGATAGTTCTGCCAGGCTTCTTTGATGAGATTGATCTGCCACGACCATTCAATCAGAGATAACTTCCTGATTTTTAAAATTTCTTCTTTGGTATAGCGGTCAACGATCATCCAGGCAGTCTTTTGCACATCCTCATCCAGCCGTTCCATAAAATCCACAAACCAAACACGTTCCGCAAAGTCTGGAACCGCGGTATAAAGCGCGCCGATGGTGGGAGCGTCTTCCTCCTCTCCTACCGGACGATCCAGACAGAGACTTTCCTCACGCCGGATACGATTATTTTTTATCCTGCACCAGCGCAGCCGATGGTACATTACCCGATCCGCATACCGCACAAATTTGGTATAACCGCTGCGATATATCCGGATGGCGCACAAAAATGCCTCCCTTGCGATCTGCATACTGTCATTTAGCGGAATCCCTTTTCCATAACGAAGGGCGGCGTCATGAATCACATCCCGATAGGCTTCCAATACGTCCCATTCCGTCAATCCAAATCACCTCCCGGCAGCAGCTCCGCCAGTCCCTTCTTTTTGGGACGGCAAAGCTTCGCGGAGGTTACTTTGGGGAGAGAAAAACGATAATTCGGATCATACACACCCATCCACATTTTCAGTTCCTCCACAAATTTCGCCCGAAAATGCGCAGGTAATTTTATCTTGAGCTTTTCCAGTTCGTCTTTAAGATTTTGATTGTTGATGACTCCTCTGGTAAGGATTTTGCTGTCATTTTCCTTCTTTTCCGAATAGGTTTCCAGCAGAATACGCTTACCATCACCGCTTAAATAGATTCTGGCATATTCCGCCTTTTCCACTTCTTTGACCCTGGTAATCATCTTCCCGTTGAGACGGATACGTCCATCCGCCATCACATTGAAGGAAAAGGAATCCGTCTCTTCCACCGAGTTTGGGACCAAATGAAATTCATTCAAATCAACCTTTTTCCCCCCCATATTTTTTCCTCCGTTTCGACAATTTTTACCTCCATTATACCGGCATCAAAAAAGAATGTCATTGGACAGATAGCAGTAAGATTCCTGAACTTCTTCATCAATCTTGCACAGAAAAACGCTCATCTCTTTATTGCCTATAAAATACTGTTTGCCTTTCTGAAATTTCGCTACAACTGATGAAAGAATTTTCTTCTCTTCCTGTTTTATTTTTCCTATTTGGGGCATACTGAAAGAAAATAGAGTTAGGCGGTGAACGTATGTATCAATATTATATCGATCGGGTCGGCAACAATAGTTACGATCTGATTATCCGATTGGAAGCAAACGAGGTAGAGTTTGCACTGGAATTTTTTTCACGCAAAGATAACGACGACGAATATCAGGGATTTATCAATTTTCTCAAAGAAAAAAACAAACAAGTCAAAATCCGTTCTGTCAAAATTTTCGTTTCGGGATTTTTGATCGCCACCATTCCCTTTTCCATTTTTACCCAGGCGGCGGCACAGAGCCACAGCTCCCTTGTGGAGCTTGCCGCTCAGTCTATTTCGTCCGCTTACGCAACGAATCAGACAACCAAATTCAATATGACTTATCTTTATGGCGGAACGGTAGATCAGCAAATCCAGCAGGTGCAGCAGGTAGGATCTTTTCAGACAGTATCTCCCAGCTATTTTGACATCAATTCCAGCGGCAAGCTGGTGGTCAACTCCATTAGCCAGAAACTGATTGACGCCATGCATCAAATGGGTGTTAAGGTCGTTCCCATGCTCAGCAATCACTGGGACAGAAACGCGGGAAAATTGGCTTTGCAAGACCCAGAAGAGCTGGCCAAACAGATTGTGGACTATATCAATCAGTACAATTTAGATGGAGTCAACGTGGACATCGAAAATGTCACCGCTTCAGAGCGTGACGCCTATACCAAGCTGGTAAAAACGCTTCGAGAACTATTGCCCGAGAGTAAGGAAGTTTCTGTGGCTGTAGCAGCGAACCCCAACGGCTGGAACACCGGCTGGCACGGCTCTTATGATTACGCCGCATTGGGAGAATACGCCGATTACCTGATGATTATGGCCTACGACGAAAGCTGGGAAGGAAGCACTCCCGGTCCGGTAGCCAGTGTGGATTTTGCCCGTAATTCCATTGAATACGCTTTAAACCATGTGCCGGCAGACAAGATCGTCTTAGGCGTCCCCTTCTATGGACGGATCTGGAGCGCGGATGGAGCCTTTCACGGAAACGGCGTAAGCCTGAAAACCCTCAGCAACATGCTCAGCGACTATAACGCCACCATCACTTACTCTGAAACACACCAATCCCCAAAAGCGGAATTTACCGTAAAAACAGGAGACAAAACCTACACCATCAACGGCAAAACATTGTCTCCCGGCAAATATACCGTATGGTTTGAAAACGAACGGTCTCTGGAAGCGAAAATAAAGCTGATCCATCAGTATGACTTGAAAGGACTGGGCTCCTGGGCGCTGAGCCAGGCAACCGACTCGGTTTTAGACAACATGACTTCCTGGATCACCACCGAAGAAATTGAAGAGGAACCGCGCTATGGAATTGTCACCGCCACCTCTCTAAGAATCCGGCAGTCCCCTTCTACCCAAAGCGAAACCATCGCCTACTATACCCAGGGAGACCGGGTCACCATCGTAGGGGAAACTTCCGGGTGGTATCGGGTAAAACTGGAAAATGGAAGCTACGGTTATGTCAGCGCCGATTATGTGGAGCTGGAAGCTCCTGCCGTCACAGAGCGGGAAGCTTATTCCACCGGAAATCATGTACGGGTTCGTTCTCAGCCTTCTACCTCCAGCGCTATTCTTTCTGTCGTTTCCTTCGGGGATTCCTTCACCGTACTGGGAGAAGCGCAAAATGGCTGGTATCAAGTGCGTTTATCAGATCATACCGAGGGCTATATCTATGGCGACTATGTCTCCTTCCAGAAGCCAGTCAGGGAACAGACCGGTTATTCTACCGGGGATAACGTGCGGGTACGGCAGTCTCCCTCTACTTCCTCCAGCATTTTGACCGAAGTGTTTCGCGGGGACTCTTTTACCGTGTTGGGCGACGTCCAAAACGGATGGTATCAGGTGCGGCTTTCCAACGGAACACAGGGGTATATTCACAGTGATTACGTCTCGTTCCAGAAACCGGTGACTACTCGTATCGGCTATTCTACAGCGGACCGGGTCAGGGTGCGCACAGGCGCTTCTACACAAAGTTCGATCCTCACCACCGTATCCAGAGGCGATTCCTTTACCGTATTGGGGGAAGCAGAAAACGGCTGGTATCGGGTACGGCTGTCAGATACCTTAGAAGGATATATCTATGCCGACTATGTCTCTTTTCAGAAGCCGGAAACCATCCGAACCGGTTATTCCACCGGCAGCAATGTCAGGGTCAGAAAATCCCCGTCCACCTCCTCTGCTATCTTAGGTACGTTGTCTATGGGACAGTCCTTTGAAGTAATCGGAGAGAAATCGGGGAACTGGTATTCCGTAAGGATTTCAAATGGAACCGAGGGGTATGTGCATGCCGATTACGTCTCCTTCACAAAGCCCACTGCGTCCAGAACCGGTTACTCCGCCGGCAGCAACGTCAGGGTCAGAAAATCCCCCTCCACCTCCTCGAGTATCCTCGCCACCCTCTCCAGAGGCCAATCTTTTACTGTCACGGGGAATTTACAAAACGGATGGTATCCGGTTACCCTTTCCAATGGAGTAAAGGGATATATCCACGGCCCGCTGGTGACCTTTCAGCGGTAATCTTCCTGCCCTGCTTCCATTTCTTCAAAACTTCTTGTCAGAGAAAGACAAACGCAGTATAATGATTGCGAAATAAATCAGGGAAGGACTCTTTGCGCGGAGTCCTTCCCAATAACCGCATTTGCCGTAAGGACAGGAGGAAGCCATGATGAAAATTTCAGATGAACAGATGATTTCTAGACTCGCCTTTCCCAAAGGGAACCCCGCTGATGGAAAAATAGACGTTGTGCTGGATACCGACACTTATAATGAAATCGACGACCAGTTCGCCCTTTCCTACTTAATCAAGTCAGACGACAGGCTTTCTCTGAAAGCCATCTACGCCGCCCCGTTTTTTAACCAGCATTCCCAAAGCCCGGCTGACGGAATGGAAAAAAGCTATGATGAGATTTTTCATCTGTTGGAATTGATGGGACGTGAGGATTTAAAATCTATCGTGTATAAAGGCTCCACATCCTATCTGCCCAGTGAACAGGAAGGGATTTCCTCTCCTGCAGCAGAGGATCTGGCACGGCGGGCGATGGAGTACTCTAAGGATGCGCCCCTTTATGTCATCGCCATCGGCGCAATTACCAATATCGCGTCCGCTATTTTGCGCAATCCGGAGATCAAAGAGCGGATCGTTGTTGTTTGGTTGGGAGGGCATTCCCATACCTGGCCTGATACGAAAGAATTTAACATGATGCAGGATGTTGCCGCGGCGAGAATCATTTTCGGTTCCGGCATTCCCCTGATCCAGCTTCCCTGTATGGGGGTTGTCTCCGCCTGTACCACCAGCGGTCCGGAATTATCCTACTGGCTGAAAGGAAAAAATCCCCTGTGTGATTATCTTCTCCAGCATACCGTAGAAGAAGCGGAAGCCTATGAATCCTCTTCCTGCTGGACCAGAGCCATTTGGGATATCACGGCGGTGGCATGGCTGCTGGACGAAAAATTCACCGCTTCTAGGCTGGTCCGCGCTCCGATTCCGGAATATGATTTTCACTATGCCTTTGACGATACCCGGCACTTCATGCGTTATGTTTACCATGTCAACCGGGATTTGATTTTTGAAGATCTCTTTCAAAAGCTGACAAAATAATCCAACCGGCGGGAAAAGTATTCCTAAATCACCTAAAAAAGCCCTGCTTCCAGGATGTTCTTTATCTGAACAGGTCCAGGTTGTGCGGACAGCACCAAAAAAGGCCCCTGGTAGGAAAATTGAGTTTTAGGAGGAGTGGCGCAGCGTAAGCGGCGCCACTCCAGTTTTGTACTGGATGCGCTCGTGGTTGTAA
>CALWNT010000093.1 GCA_944382885.1 uncultured Clostridia bacterium
ACAGAATATTATCATAATAGCAGGAAAGAAGAACAGGCGGTTCCTCTTTTCCTTTCATTTTGGCAGTGGAGGTGGAATATGAAGCAGTGTATGGATGCGGATAATCTGCATCGGCGGTTAAAAAAGATTATTGGGCAGGTACAAGCCATCGACCGTATGATTGATGAAGACGTGCCCTGTGAGGATATCCTGTCCCAATTAAATGCGGCGAAATCTGCTCTTCACAAGTGCGGTCAGGTCGTGCTGGAGGGACATATTAAGCATTGCGTGCGGGATGGCATTGAGCATGGGGATGCAGATAAAACCATCGCAAACTTTACTAAAGCAGTAGAACGTTTTTCCAATATGTCTTAACGGCAGGAGAAAATGGTTTTGATTTGTATGAGCGTATAAAAATCACAAATAATGCGGAAGACTGTCTTGACTTTTTAGGTGGCCTTTCGTATCATAAAAGTATGTACAAGTTCTAGAATAATAAAAAAAGTTGGAGGAATTCTTATGAATTACGGTTTACAGATGTATAGCGTACGGGATATTACCGACAAGGATATGGAAGGAGCTTTGCGCAGCGTGCACAGATGGGCTATTCTTATGTAGAGTTTGCCGGTTTTATGGGCCATTCAGCGGAAGAGATCAAAAAGTGGCTGGATCAATACGGCTTAAAGGCTTCCGGTACCCATACCGGGTTATCCGCTTTAACTGATGATCAGTTAGAGGAAACGATTGCTTATCATAAAGCGATTGACTGCCGGGATATCATCATTCCTTATGAAAAACTGGAAAACAAAGCTGATATCGACGCATTTGTAGAACGGGTTTCTGTGCTGATTCCACGTTTGGAAAAAGAGGGAATCCGTCTGCATTACCACAATCATGCTCATGAATTCCAGAAAAATCAGGACGGCCTGATTCCAGAAGAAGAGCTTTTAAAGCGCACTGATATTTTGCTGGAAGTGGATACCTACTGGGCATTTTCTGCCGGCATGGATCCGGTTTCCTTCTTGAAAGAGCATAAAGACCGTATCCGCGTCATCCATTTGAAAGACGGTATGGGTGGTGACGAAGGTAAATCTCTGGGCATGGGGAAAGCCCCGGTCAAAGAAGTACGGAAAACTGCCATTGAGCTTGGTTTGGATATGGTAGTAGAAAGCGAAGGGCTGGATCCTACTGGATTAGAAGAGGTAGAACGCTGCATCAATTTCCTGAAGGAAGAAGATAAACAGTAAAAATTTCTCGAACAGAAACTGTTTTTTAGACAGATTGAAAAACGGAAACAGAACCATTCTGTTTCCGTTTTTTCTTCTTTATCAAACTTTTATCGGTTAAGCCAATAAACGCCAAAATTCAGATAAGCCGCGAAGAGAATCCAAACCAAATAGGGGATCTGAAGATAGGCCGCAGCCGGTTTGGTCCGATAACAGGCAAGAATCATCCTAAGCACCAGTGCGATCAGCAATAACAAGAAGATAAAGGCCAAGAGATATTGCTTCCTCTGGAAAAAGATCAGGGGCCAGAAAAAATTGACGGCAAGCTGCAATCGATAGATCAAAGGGCAGCTCTTTTTTGCGTTTCTCCCTGAGGGGTTTTGGCGTCTCTACAAAGAAAATAGCTGGAGATTCCCATGAGAAAATAAAGAATTGTCCAAACAATGGGGAACAGCAGGGAAGGAGGGGAGAGGGGCGGTTTTTGTAACTGAAGATAAGAGACCACATCCTTTCTGATCAGGAAACCGGAAAGTCCTCCTACTGCCAAGGGGATAATGAGGCAGAGGATCAGAAGTTTCCAATTGACTTTTTTCAAATAAACCAACTCCTTTCTATCATCCAGTTTATGAAGAAAGGAAAAAAAGATACGCAAAAAACAGAAACCCACCAGAAGGCACACCTTCTGGTGGGTTTCCCATAATAAAGCATTTAACAAGTTTTGTTAAATAACTTATTTTTTCAAGCCATAGTAAGCTTTCTTATAAATGTCTTCCAGTTCGGTAACCAGAGGATATCTCGGGTTAGCCGGAGTACACTGGTCTTCGTGAGCCTTTTCAGACAGTTCGTAAACGCCAGCCATAAATACTTTTTCGTCTACGCCGGTTTCTTTGATGCTTTCCGGAATGTGGAGGTATTCATTCAGTTCACGGATTGCAGCAATCAGGTTCTTCACGCCTTCTTCTACAGTCGGAGCCGGGATACCTGCAACACGAGCGATTTCAGCGTATCTCTGATCTGCCTTGAAGTGGTCGTATTTCGGCCAGGTAGCGAATTTAGTAGGTTTCTGCGCGTTGTATTCGATTACCCACGGAAGCAGGATAGCGTTTGCACGGCCGTGAGGAATGTGATATTCACCGCCCAGCTTATGAGCCAAGGAGTGGTTGATTCCCAGGAATGCGTTGGTGAACGCCATACCAGCCATACAAGAAGCGTTGTGCATTTTTTCTCTTGCTTTCGGATCGCCGTCGTAGGATTTTTTCAGGTTTTCAAATACCAGTTTGATTGCCTGTAAAGCCAGACCGTCGGTGTAGTCGGAAGCCAAAACAGATACATAAGCTTCGATCGCGTGAGTCAGAACGTCCATACCACAGTCAGCAACCAAGCTCTTCGGCAGAGTCTGAACAAACTGCGGGTCGATGATTGCAACGTCCGGAGTCAATTCGTAGTCAGCCAGCGGGTATTTGATGTTCTGTCTCTTATCGGTAATTACAGAGAAGGAAGTAACTTCGGAACCAGTACCGGAAGTAGTCGGGATACATACCAGCTGTGCTTTGGTTCCCAGTTTCGGGAAATGGAACGCACGTTTTCTGATATCCATAAACTTCATTCTCAAGCCGTCGAAAGAGGTGTCCGGATGTTCATAGAACAGCCACATACCTTTTGCGGCGTCCATTGCGGAACCACCGCCCAGTGCGATGATAACGTCCGGATGGAAGTTGTTCATTGCAGCTACACCGCGCATAATGGTTTCAACAGACGGGTCAGATTCAACGGAGTCAAAAATTTCAGAATGGCAATAGTCCGGACGTTTTCTCAAATAATGCAGAATCTTATCCACATTGCCCAGTTTTACCATCATTGGGTCAGTAACGATGAACGCTCTGGAAATATTCGGCATTTTTTCCAAATACTGGATAGAATCGTCTTCGAAATAAATTTTCGGCGGAACTTTAAACCACTGCATATTGATTCTCCTTTTCGCAACACGTTTAATGTTTACCAAGTTGGTAGCAGAAACGTTTTGAGTGGTGGAGTTGTGACCAAAAGAACCGCATCCCAGAGTCAGAGAAGGCATGTTGGTGTTGTAGATATCACCGATACCGCCCTGAGAAGAAGGAGAGTTTACGATAACACGTCCAACCTGCATTTCTTCCCCAAATCTGGTAACCATATCTTCATCTCTGGTGTGGATAGAAGCAGAGTGTCCCATACCACCGAGAATCAGCATTTCTTTTGCTTTTTCAAAGCCTTCTTTTTCGCCGTCAACCACAATATAAGCCAGTACCGGAGACAGTTTTTCTTTGGACAACGGATATTCCTGTCCTACGCCGGGAATTTTCGCAATCAAAATTTTGGTATCTTCCGGAACTTTAAAACCAGCCTGTTCTGCGATCCATACCGGTTTCTGACCAACAATAGCACCGTTCAGCGCATGGTTTTTCGCAGCAGGGAAGCAGTATTCAGACAATTTTTTGATTTCTTCTTCATTACAGAAGTAGCAGTCGTTTTCCTTCATGATTCTTTCAAATTCAGGAGCGACTTCCTTATCAACGATAGCAGCCTGCTCAGAAGCACAGATCATACCGTTATCAAAGGTTTTAGAAAGCATGATGTCGTTGCAGGTCAACGCCATATCAGCGCTCTTATTGATATAAGCAGGAACGTTACCAGGACCAACGCCCAATGCCGGTTTACCTGCGCTGTAAGCAGATTTTACCATGCCAGGACCACCGGTAGCCAGAATGATCGCAACACCAGGATGGTTCATCAGCTGGCTGGTAGCCTCAATAGAGGGGTATTCGATCCACTGAATGCAGTTTTCCGGAGCGCCTGCTTTGATTGCAGCGTCTCTTACAATTTTAGCGGCAGCAACGGAGCACTGCTGAGCGCCTGGATGGAAACCGAAAATAATCGGGTTTCTGGATTTAATGGAAATCAAAGATTTGAAGATCGTGGTAGAAGTAGGGTTGGTTACCGGAGTAACGCCAGCTACAACACCGATTGGTTCGGCGATTTCCATATAGCCTTCCAACTCGTTGTCGTTGATAATGCCGACAGTCTTCATGTTTTTGATTGCATGCCAGATATACTCGGAAGCATACAGATTTTTGATGATCTTGTCTTCGTAGATACCACGCTTGGTTTCTTCCACTGCTAATTTCGCAAGCTTCATATGATTGTCCAGAGCGGCCAGAGCCATTTCATGAACAATGTGATCGACCTGTTCCTGATCCAGTTTCATAAACTCATGCAACGCAACCTGAGCTTTTGCAACATGGTCATTGATCACTGCAGTGACGTCAACCTGAGGTTGAGCATCTTTTTTGACAGCTTCTTTTTTTTCAGCCATAAGAATACCTCCAATTTTTATTTCAAAATAAAGAGTTTGTTAAATTCTTAACAATTAGATTATATTTCATTTTTTCTAAAATGTCAAGTCAAAATGAAGAGATTCTCCAAAATTCATTGCCAAAAAGCAACAAAATAAATCGATATATTTTGTGCAGTTCGGCTTAACTTTGACCAATCTTCCAGAATCCATTGTTTCAGAACCTAATCCTCCTTATTTTTTCCATGATTTTCTTCTTTTCCGCCGCCCTTTCTGGGCTTCATTTTGGAAAGTGGCGTCGTGTTTACGGCATGCTTCATCTGTTCACTGGATACATGGGTGTAAATCTGGGTAGTACCCAGATTAGTATGTCCTAAAATTTCCTGTAAAACGCGGATATCCACGTTACCGTGCTGATACATCATTGTCGCGGCTGTATGCCGTAGCTTATGAGTAGAATATCCCATCCCGGAAAGGCCGGAGCTTTTTAAGGCGTTTTCAATGACGCGTTCCACCTGACGGGCGCCGATCCGACGGCCGGTTCTGGAGAGAAACAGCGCGTCCTTATCCAGCTTGACCGCATTCTGAAAATGGGTGTTCCGAAAGCGGATGTAATCCTGTAAGGCCGTAATACAAGCGTCATTGAGATAAACGATCCGCTCTTTATTTCCTTTCCCGCGAAGGAGAATCCGGCTTTCCTGATCTTCGGAAAGCTTAATATCGCTGAAATTGATGCCTACCAGCTCGCTCAGCCGCATCCCGCAGTTCAAAAACAGGGTAATCATACAGTAATCCCGTTCCCGAAAAGGCCCGTCCACATGGTTTAGCAGTTCCAGACATTCCTCTAAATTCAGGTATTTGGGAAGCGCTTTTTTGGGACTGGGCAGTTCCAGGGATTCAATGGGATTTTCCTTGATTTTGCCATTATTGTAAAGGTACTTGAAGAAGCCCCGCAGACAGGAAACTTTCCGGGCGCGGGTATTGGCCTGGCTGGTCTGAGACAAAAAGTGCAGAAATTCATAGACGTCGGATAAGGTAACCGTTTGGATCAAATCCAGCGTAACGTCGTCAATGGGAATCATCTGTAAATCTGTTTGGTCTGTCAGTTTCCGGTGTATTTTTAAAAACCGGAAAAACAATCTCAAATCTTTATAATAAGCGTAGACCGTATTACGGGAACGGCCTTTAATGGTTTCCATATAAAATAAGAAATCCTTGAGCAGATTCGGACAATCTTCGTACACGGTTTCTGGTCTCCTCTGAATGTCGGGAAATATCTATTTCCTGACATTTTATATTTTCTTTTCCCCACACTGATGGAAAATTGTGATCCACTGAAATCAACAAGTTCTAAAATTGGAAGCGGATATAAAAAATCCTTTTCGTCTTTCCCATCTTCAAATGCACGATCAGGTTTCCAGCGAAAGGTTTCCAAACAGACAGATGATTTTTAGAAAAGTATTTCACTGAACACCCCAAACTGGAATGTTCAGAACGAAAAGGAAATTTATATAATTATAGAACAATCAATGATTATCTCTTATTATCATTTTAAAATCAGTTTCCAAAAAAGTCAACTATTTTAGAGCATTTTCGGCAATCTACCGGTACTTTCCGGATGGTTTAATGCTTCCAGAAGCAGCCGGCTGATCATCTCGGGATTTCCTTTTCCTTTGGTTTCCCGCATACATTGTCCCACCAAAAAGCCTAAAGCGTTTTTCTTCCCGTTTTGATAATCCAAAACCGACTTTTCCTGTTGGGCAAGCACAGTCTGAACGACCTGTCTTAAAAGGTTTTCGTCCGATATCTGCTGTAAGCCGTATTTTTCCACCAGTTCCTGGGGATCTTTGTCCTCCTGCAACAGAAGTGCAAAGACTTTTTTCCCGGCAGTTGAGGAAATCGTCCCTTTTTCCGTCAGGGAAATCAGCTGGGAAAGTCGAACGGGGGTAAGCCGTCTCAAAAGGATCTCCTCTGATTCCCCTTCCTTGAGCTTTCTGCTCACGTCCCCTAAAATCCAGTTGCCTATTGATTTGGGGGAACATTCCCCCAAAGCCGCCGTTTCTTCCAAAAGGGCACATTTTCCCTGGGAATCCAGTAAGGCGTTTGCCTCTTTCTCGCTAAATCCGAAGGTATCCACAAAACGCATGAATTTCTGCGCGGGCAGCTCAGGCAGGCTTTTTTTGAGGTGCTCCACAGATTCCTTTTCCAGCACGATCTGTCCCAAATCCGGTTCCGGAAAGAAACGGTAATCTGCCGCCTCTTCTTTGGTGCGCAGAAGGATGCTGATCCCCTTTTGGTCATCCCAGCGGCGGGTCTCCTGGGTGACTGTACCCCCTTGAGTTAAAATGTGAACCTGCCTTTTTATCTCAAATTCGATGGCGCGGACCGCGCCGCTGAAGGTATTGACATTTTTCATCTCCACCCGGGTGCCCAGCGTTTGACTTCCGCAGGGAGTCAGTGACACATTGACGTCGCACCGCAAAGCCCCCTCCTCCATTTTGCAGTCGGAAAGCTCCAGAAACTGGAGGGTGCGTTTGATGGTATCCAAAAAGGCTTTGGCTTCGTCTGAACTGGAGAGGTCGGGCGCTGTGACGATCTCAATTAGAGGTACGCCGCACCGGTTAAAATCAACAATCGTCTTCCCTGTCTGATCGGAATGGGTAAGCTTCCCCGCATCCTCTTCCAGATGAATTCTCTCAATGCCGATCCGCTTTTCTTTCCCGCCGCACAGCAGAGGAAGCCAGCCCTTTTCGCATAAGGGACGGTCAAACTGGGAGATCTGATAAGCCTTGGGAAGATCAGGATAGAAATAATTTTTCCGGTCCATATGGGACACCAGATTGATTTGGCAGTTTAACGCGAGCCCCATGAAAACCGCCTTCTCCACCGCCTTCTGGTTGAGCACGGGCAGGGCGCCGGGCAAGCCCATACAGACCGGACAGCACTGGGCGTTGATCGGGGCGCCGAAACTGTTTTTACAGGCGCAGAAGACTTTAGTTTCGGTATTCAGCTGGGCATGCACCTCAAGCCCGATATGTATGTCGTATCCTTTGGCTTCCGTCACAGTTTCTCCCCTCCTTTTCTCTCGAACGGCCGCATGCGATCCGGCATTGGAAATCCCCCGGCCGCCTGTTCGTAATAAAGCGCGGCCTCAAACAGCCGTTCTTCGGAAAACTTTGGGCCAATCAGCTGCATCCCAACCGGCAGGCCGTTTTTGTCATATCCGCAGGGCAGACTCAGCGCCGGGAGTCCTGCGATATTGGCGGGGACCGTGCAGATATCGCTAAGATACATTTGCGCGGCTGACTGCTTTTCTCCAATGGGAAAGGCGGTGTCAGGCGCTGTAGGAGTAATCAAAAGGTCGCATGTCTCAAATGCCCTTTGATATTCCCCGATGATCTGCCGTTGTAATTCCTTCGCCCGTTTATAATACTTCTCCTGATATCCGGCGCTGAGCACGAATCCGCCCAGCAAAATCCGGCGTTTTACCTCTTTGCCAAAGCCCTCGCTCCGGCTGTTTTGATAAAGCTCTTCTAATGAGGCAAAGCTTTTGGCGCGGTAGCCGTATTTGACTCCGTCATAACGGGCCAGGTTGGAGGAAGCCTCCGCAGAAGAAATAAGATAGTAAGCCGCCAGCGCCCCTTGGGTACCAGGAAGAGAAATTTCCTGCAAAACGGCCCCCTCCCGCTCCAAAAGCGTTAGCGCGGCGCGCAGGTTTTCTTTGACGGGCTTTGCGATCTGGGAGCTGTAATATTCTTTTGGAATCCCAATCCGCTTTCCCTTCACGGAGGGAAAAAGCCGCTGTTTTCCGTCAAAAGAGGGATGCTCCAGGGTGGTGGCGTCTTTGGGATCTTTCCCGCAAAGGAGCGAATAAAGTAATCTCACGTCCTCCACAGACCGTCCCATGGGGCCGATCTGCTCCAGTGAGGAAGCAAAGGCAACAAGCCCGTATCGGGAAACGGTGCCGTAGGTAGGTTTTAACCCTACAAGCCCGCAGTAAGACGCCGGCAGACGAACCGAGCCTCCTGTATCGGACCCAAGAGCCAAGACGGCTTCTCCTGCCGCCAGCGCCGCGGCGCTCCCGCCGGAGGAACCGCCGGGCACCCGTCCGGTATCCCAGGGATTGCTGGTGATTTGAAAATGGGAATGCTCGCAGGAAGACCCCATGCCAAATTCGTCCAGATTGGTTTTCCCCAAGAGCACCATGCCGCTTTCTTTGCACCGTTCTATCACGGCGGCGTCATAGGGCGAAACGAAATCCTGAAGCATTCTGGAAGCGCAGGTAGTCTTGACGCCTTTGGTGCAGATATTGTCCTTGACGGCGATGGGAATTCCCGCCAGAGGAGGAAGGGACTCTCCGTAAGCTCTTCTCCGGTCTATTTCTTCGGCCTGATGAAATGCTTCTTTCTTTGTAAGCGTCAGGTAGGCCTTGATTTTGCCTTCCGTCCGAGTGATCCTGTCCCAGACCGATTCCAACACTTCCACCGAGGAGCATTCCCCTGTTTGGAGCAGATCAGAAAGGGCTGAGGCTGTGTATTCATATAATTCCATCGTTTGTCCCCTACTCTTCCATGATTTCCGGTACAGAGATTTCGTTTTCCCTTTCTGCGGGAGAATTGGAAAGGAGATGTTGCGTCTCTAAAAAGGGATGGGGCTCGTCCTCCCGGAGCGTCATTCCCATTCCGTCAAAATCTGTCTGTGTCTTTTGCACTTCGGGGAGGGAGTCCGCCAAATCCAGCAAAAACGAGAGATCCGCCAAAAACTCCTGTTCCTCTTCCTCAGTGAGAGAGAGCTTTACCAGACTTGCCAGCTTTTTGAGATCCATTTTTTCCTTTTGCAGATGTTTTTCAGTCATGGCCGATCATCTCCAAAAATTCATCCTCTCCGATTACAGGAACCCCTAAGTCCGCCGCCTTTTTCAGCTTGCTTCCGCCGGCTTCCCCAGCTAAGAGGAAGCTTGTTTTTTTGGAGATACTGCCGGATACCTTGCCGCCGTTTTGCTCAATGAGCTCTTTTACCTCGTTTCGGGTAAACCGGCTGAGGGTTCCGGTAACTACGAAGGTAGAGCCGCTTAAAGCAGAACCAGTTTCTTTTTTCTCATGGGTCAGATTCACGCCGGCTTCCCGGAATTTTTGAATCAGCTCTTCGGTTTGGGGAAGAGAGAAATATTCCTTGATGTTGCCTGCCATGACTCTTCCTACCCCGTCGATTTCGGCGATCTCGTCCTCTGTCGCCTCCATGATTTTTTCGATGGTGTCAAACCGCTCGCAGAGAAGCTCCGAGCCTTTTTTCCCTACGTTGCGGATTCCCAGGGCGAATACCAGTCTTGAGAGGTCATTCCCCTTTGAGTTTTCAATAGAAGCGAGCAGGTTGTCCGCTGATTTGTCCCCCACCCGCTCCAAGGGCAGAAGCTGTCCTTTTTGGAGTGTGTATAAGTCTGCGGCGGTGTGGATCAGTCCATTCTGCACCAAGGCTTCCACCATCGCCGGGCCCAGCCCCTCAATATTCATGGCGTCCCTGGAAGCAAAATGAATCAGGTTTTTTAACAGTGTCGCCGGGCAGTAGGGATTGATACAGCGCAGCGCTGCTTCCCCCTCTGGTTTCACGGCATGGGAACCGCAGGAAGGACAAATCTCCGGAATCAAATAGGGTTCGCTTTGCTCCGGGTGAGAAACAGAGCGTACAACCTCCGGGATAATATCCCCTGCTTTGCGGATCACGATCCGGTCGCCCAGGCGAATATCCTTCTGGGTAATATAGTCCTGGTTGTGGAGCACCGCCCGGCTGACCGAAGATCCCGCCAGCAAAATCGGCTCAAATACAGCGGTGGGCGTTAAAACGCCGGTTCTCCCCACGCTGATCTCAATGTCCAAAAGGGTGGTCTCCTTTTCTTCCGGCGGATATTTAAAGGCTACCGC
>CALWNT010000094.1 GCA_944382885.1 uncultured Clostridia bacterium
GCCGCTGGAAAAGCAGCATCACATGATGAAAGTCATTCTTTATTTATATGACAAGGCGTCCGAATTGGTATCACGGAGTATTCCGATCTCCAATATTCTGGAAACGGGAATTATGGACCGTCTGGGCCGTATGAAGTATGATATTCCAAACGACCAATTAGAACTGTTTGATCAGTATTATTCGGAAATCGACCAAAAGCTGAAAGAAAGCGACCGCTAGGCCCTGACCGTGAAAACTGCCGGGCGAGCAGAGCTGCCGAAAGGCAGGGGAAAATTGGGGGTTTTGAGAGAATGCCTGATTTTGGACTGCTTGCTGTAAGAAAAACAGGAGGTTTTGACATTGCAATATATTGGATTAAAAGAGATCAATGGATCTCTTGTGGTATTAGATGATATTCCCAATGCCAGCTTTGACGAGTTGGTGGAATTCCATCTGGAAAACGGAACCACCCGTTTGGGCCGTATTGTTCAGATCATGGGAAGCCGAGTGGTAGTACAGGTATTTGAAGGGACCAACAATCTTTCTCTGAAAAACACTACTGCAAAGTTTACTGGTAAACCGATGGAGCTCCCCTTGTCTATGGAGCTTTTGGGACGTATCTTTAACGGCGCTGGAAAGCCGATTGACGGATTAGGGGACATTTATCCCGATGAATATGCCGACATCAACGGCCAGCCGATCAATCCGGTTTCCAGAACCTATCCGCGAAACTATATCCGTACCGGAATTTCTTCGATTGACGCGCTGATGACCCTGATCAGAGGGCAGAAGCTGCCGATCTTTTCCGATTCCGGTCTGAGCCACAATAAACTGGCGGTACAGATTGTACGGCAGGCGAAAATCGCGGAAGAAAACGGAGAGAAATTCGGCATCGTATTTGCGGCGATGGGAGTAAAAAACGACGTTGCCGACTATTTTAAAGCGAAGTTTGAGGAAAGCGGCGTATTGGAACGAGTCGTGATGTTTGTGAATCTTTCCAACGACCCGATTATCGAGCGTATCTTGACGCCCCGCTGTGCGCTGACGGCCGCAGAATATCTGGCTTTTAAGCACAACATGCATATTCTGGTCATCCTGACCGATATGACCTCTTATGCAGAGGCTGTCCGCGAGTTCTCTTCTTCCAAGGGAGAGATCCCGGGAAGAAAAGGATATCCGGGATATTTGTATTCCGATCTTGCTTCGATTTATGAGCGGGCGGGCGTTATTAAAGGGGCTTCTGGTTCTGTCACTCAGATCCCGATTTTGACGATGCCTAACGGAGACATTACGCATCCGATTCCGGACTTGACGGGATACATTACCGAAGGACAGATCGTTTTGGACAAGGGGCTTGCTCAGTCTGGCGTATATCCGCCGATTGCGGTGCTTCCGTCTTTGTCCCGTCTGATGAAGGATGGTATCGGCGAAGGATACACCAGAAAAGACCATTCCGCAGTGGCCAATCAGCTGTTTGCCTGCTATGCCAAGGTGAGCGACGCGAGAGCATTGGCTTCTGTTATCGGGGAAGAGGAGCTTTCTCCTACTGATAAAGCATATATGGAGTTCGGAAAGCAGTTCGAGCAGCACTTCATCAATCAGGGAGAAAATGAAGACCGTACCATCGAGCAGACGCTGGATCTGGGATGGGATCTGCTCTGTCTGCTGCCGAAGGAGGAATTGGACAGAATCGATACAGACTTGCTGTTCCAGTTCTATGACTCCAACCGTTCGGAACGTTTCCGCCAACATAAAAAGTTTTAGAAATCAGTGAATAGACAGGAGGTCGCCAGATGGCAGTTACAGTGTTTCCCACCAAAGGGAATCTGATCAATACCAAAAAGTCATTGAGCCTGGCGTCGTTGGGATATGACCTGATGGACCGGAAGCGGAACATCTTAGTCCGTGAAATGGTTGCGCTGATTGATACGGCGAAGTCGATCCGGGGTGAGATTGAAAAGACCTACAGCGAGGCCTATAAAGCGCTGCAAAAGGCGAATATCACCTTGGGGATAATTGAGAATATCGCCAATGGGATTGAAGTGGAAAAGGGAGTTCACATCACTTATCGGAGCGTGATGGGGGTGGAAATCCCAAAGGTTTCCATGAATTCCGTCATGAAGCACCACCCTTCCTACGGCTTTTCCGGTACCAATTCTCAGTTTGATATTGCCTATCGTTCATTTGTACGGGCAAAGGAATTTACCGTTGTACTGGCTGAGGTGGAGAACAGTGTCTACCGTTTGGCCAATGAGATCAAAAAGACGCAGCGTCGGGCAAATGCGCTTCATAATATTATTATTCCCCAGTTTGAGGAGACCATCAAGTTTATTACCGATTCTTTGGAAGAGAAAGAGCGGGAGGAGTTCAGCCGCTTGAAGGTCATTAAGAAAAATACTGGGCGAGGTTAATTGACAGGGACTGCAGCGCAGTCCCTGTTGTTTTATTTTATGAGGGGTGGGAAGAAAAACAGAAATTTATCTTTCTATTTTAAAACAATTTTCCCTGCAAATTCCTTTCAGTGAAAGCAGGAAGCTATGCGGGGAGCCGCCCCGCACGCGGCCTACTTTTGTTCGCTCAAAAGTAGGCAAAAG
>CALWNT010000095.1 GCA_944382885.1 uncultured Clostridia bacterium
AATTTTTCTTTCTTAGCATGGTTAGAGGAACACTTTATAGACCTGTAGGGAGCCATTCCGGCGTTTGAGGAATGCCTTTTTAGTTTCTTTTGGGCAAGCAAAAGAAACTCGGGGTTTGGGGGCCGACTGCCCCCATAAGCCAAGTTCAGAACCGGCTAGGTTCTATAAGATAAATTTCTGTTTATCTGAAAAATAAATCATCCTTTTCCAGTTATTTAGGAATAAAAAGTCAGAAAAGCCTTTTGCTTCTTTTCCTCCTGCATATTTCGGCAAGTCCTCTCATATGAATGAACCAGATTATCCATTAGAGGAAGCGGCACCCACGGGATCAGGTTCATTCCCACCGGAGGGCTGAAAAGCCGCAAGTATGGAATAAGGAGCTGAAGAACATTGGATTTAAACGTATGCCGCGAAAATATTACTGTCAATGAACTGGTCTTCAACGGTACCCTGGAGCATTCGGTAGAACTGGATTACATGCTTCCCGACTACTGCCCCAATATTTTCCAAGTACTCAAGAGCAGCCTGACCCCCAAAATCATGTCCGCCAGATTATCCGGAAGCAAGCTTACCATTGATGGAATCGCCTTCCTTCGCATTCTCTATGTGTGCGAAGAAAACAACCGCATGCACCAGATTGAGCAGAAACAGGCCTTTACCAAGACTCTGGAGCTGAAAGAGGATTGCAGCGACGGGACAGTATCGATCGACGCCAAATGCGATTTTCTCAACTGCCGGGCCGTCAATCAGCGCCGGCTGGATATCCGAGGAGCGGTCACCATGAAAACCGTGGTGAGTAAGCCGAAAGCCGTCTCAGTCGTTCAGAACTGCGACAATTTACAGATGCATCATAAATCGATGGAAATCGTCTCCCAAAGAAGAAGCGTCTCCAAAGAATTTACCGTAAAGGAGCTATTGGAAACCGGGCACAGCAAGCCTCCGATTCAGGATATCCTCAACTACGAGGCTCATGCCAGTGCCAAAGATTATAAAATTCTGGCAAATAAAATCATCTGTAAAGGAGAGATCTCCCTCCATACCCTCTATTGCTGCAGCGAACACCCGGAACGCCCTGAAGTCATCGAACATGCGATTCCCATCAGTCAGATCGTGGATTTCGAGGGAATCGACGAAAGCTGCCAGTCTGTCCATTACTTTGAAGTATTGGAATACGATATCGATTTACAGGTAGACGATGACGGAGAATGCCGTTCCTTCCAGATTACCATGAAACTGCGCATCACCTGTGAGATGAGCAAAAACACCTCTGTCCAATTGGCTGACGACTGTTTCTCCACCGGATATGAAATGAAGCTCACTACCCAGTCCCTCCGGGTAGAACATCTGAGAAAAGCAGTTTGGGAACAATCGATGTTTAAAAGCAGTATTTCTCTGGATCAAAACCAGATCAGTTATCTGTACGATATCCTATACGAACCCTCTGATATTAGCTGGAAAGCGGTAGAAACAGAAATTGAGCTTCAATGCAAACTGAAAATTTCCATTTTGGCCCTCAACAGTGAAAATATGCCGGTCTGCATCGAAGAAAACGTTCCCTGCAGCGCAAAAATTGACGCCGGCGCTTTATCAGACGATCTGCTGTTTCTGCCAAAAATCCAGATCTCTTCTCTGTCGTATAACATTTCCTCTGTAGAAGAGCTGGAACTCCGAGGCGAAATGGAAATCACCGGAATGCTGTATGAATCCTCTTCTGTCAACATCATCTCAGAGCTTTCTATCGATGAAGAACATCCAAAACAGAAGGATCAAAACTGTGCGCTGCGCATCTATTTTGCTGAGCAGGGAGAAACCGTCTGGGAGATCGCCAAACGCTACAGCACTTCGGTAACCGGTATTCTGGAACAAAATGCGCTAGAGGGGGAAACGGTTCCCGAAAACAGCATGATCTTTATTCCAATGGTAGACTAGGAGGAAAAGAGTATGGAATCAACAAAACTTTATCAGGATATTGCCACCCGCACCCAAGGCGATATCTACCTGGGTGTGGTCGGCCCGGTCCGTACCGGGAAATCCACCTTCATCAAGCGCTTTATGGAAACCCTAGTCATCCCCCACATTGACGGGGATTTCCGCAGGGAAAGAGCCGTGGATGAACTTCCCCAGTCAGCCGCAGGAAAAACCATCATGACGACTGAACCAAAGTTTATTCCGGAAGAAGCGGTAGTCATTGAGCTGGAACAAAATGTAAGGTTAAATGTACGGCTGATCGACTGCGTGGGATATATTGTCCCCAGTTCGTTGGGTTATATTGAAAACGAGATGCCCCGGATGGTAGTGACCCCCTGGTTTGAACAGGAAGTTCCCTTCAATATGGCGGCGGAGGTAGGCACCCGAAAGGTCATTACTGAACACTCTACCGTAGGGATCGTTGTCACTACTGACGGAAGCATCAGCGATATTCCCAGAGAAGAGTATGAGGAAGCAGAGGAGCGAGTCATCTCCGAGCTGAAAGAGATCAATAAGCCATTCGTCGTGCTTTTAAACTGTGTTCATCCCAAAAGCGAAGCCGCAAAATCCCTTTCCGCACGGCTGAGTGAAAAATACGGCGTTCCGGTACTGCCCCTCAACTGTGTAGAACTGGACGAAGAGGATATTAAGCTCTTGATCCGGCAGATGCTCTACCAATTCCCTGTAAAAGAAATTTCCTTTGAAATGCCTCGCTGGATCAATATGCTCGCCAACGATCACTGGCTGAAATCGGCGGTATTCCAGCAGATCAAGGAAAGCGTGAAAAATCTAAAGACCATCAGCGAGGTTTCCGACAGCTGTACCGCCATCGCCCAATGTGAATATGTGACAGAAGCCGCTATGAAACAGATCGATCTGGGAACCGGCGCCGCCCGAATGAATATTTCTTTACAGGCAGATCTGTTCTACCGCATCCTTTCCGAAGAAACCGGACTGGAGATACAGGGAGAAGCCGGACTTCTGCCCCTTTTGAAAGAGCTGGCCCAAATGAAGACAGAATATCTGAAATTCAAGGATGCCTTAGAGGAGGTAGAAGCCACCGGCTACGGCATTGTAATGCCCACACTGGATCAGCTTTCCCTGGAAGAACCGGAAATTGTCAAACAGGGCGGAAAATATGGCGTCCGCCTGAGAGCGCAAGCACCCTCGATTCATATGATGAAGGCAAATATCACCACCGAGGTCTCCCCCATCGTAGGCAGCGAAAGCCAGAGCGAAGACCTTGTGATGTATCTGCTCAAGGAATTTGACGAGAATCCCCAAAAAATCTGGGACTCCAACATTTTTGGCAAATCCCTTCACGCTTTGGTCAATGAGGGCCTGCACAACAAGCTTTACCGGATGCCGGCGGAAGCCCGCCTGAAGCTGCAAGAAACTATCGAGCGGATCATCAATGAAGGCTGCAGCGGTTTAATCTGCATTATTCTCTAATTCATTCCTTCCATTTGAAAACTGAGACGAACGAAAAAGTTCGTCTCAGTTTTCTCTTAATTAAAAAAATATTCGACTGCTCTACTAGTGGCAGCTATGCAAAACAACCCCAAGCCTCTTCTGCACAAAAAAGCCAGCAAACGGCCCTTACTTTTCTCTTTCTTATTTCACCAAGCCCCTCGATAAAATTTCGGCTATCAGCTTTGGCTGAATCAGGGGATAGGTATAGTGTTCCGGAAGCTCTTCCAACAGAAAAATCTGTTCAATTTCGTGATGAAGTTCTGATTCAAACGCTTTGATTTCAGCTAAATACAGCATCCCGAAGCTTTCTTTCGTTCTGCCGTCCATTCCCTCTTCTGAAGATACCGAATAGACACAGACTTCCTCCATCTGGTAAACAACCGCGCCCGTTTCTTCATAAAGCTCCCGCCGTGCGGCATGATCAATCCGTTCATTTTCTTCACGATGACCTCCTGGCAGTTCCAAGGTCGTCCGATTTTTGTGTTTGCAAAATACCCATTTATTCTGATATCTCGCTGCGATCACCGCAAATTGAAGCAAGGAATCCTCTATTTCCTCCTTCGGGTAAAAATCGACTCTCATGATAATCCTCCCTCGTCGTTTGTTTTTCTCATTGTACTCTGATTTTTCGCGCAAAACAACCCTGTATGTTCTATTTTTGAGTCATTGCATCCATGAACTGTACCTTTTCCCCAATTCTGTTTTGATGACTTTTTATGGTGATCATTTTTTGAGGTAATCTTTCTTGTTTCTTTCTCTGCTCTTATAGATCGGTACTGCACGGTTGTCGTTAAGAAGAATTGATCAATTTTTTCTCAATCCAACAAAAAATTTGTGTGTTTAAGACTTGACGAAATTTAATTTATCCAGTATAATATTTAATTGTTATGGGCCTGTAGCTCAGATGGGAGAGCGTTCGGTTCGCATCCGAGAGGTCGACGGTTCGATCCCGTTCAGGTCCACCAGATTATGACGTCGTCTATGGATATCGCATAGCGGCGAGGAATTATAGGACACCCCTGTAAATAACGGGGTGTCCCATTTTTTTGCACTCTTTTAGATTATTTCAGGCTTTGCTTGG
>CALWNT010000096.1 GCA_944382885.1 uncultured Clostridia bacterium
TCGGCATATTCGTCCAGAGTTTCATCTACCGCCCCGCTGAGGAAGGACACGCCTACCATCTGAGCCTTTTCCTGGACAAAGTTACTCACAAGATCATTGATTTCCTTTTGTGCGTAAAAAAAGAAGATGATGAGAAGCAGCAGGATCAGAAACAGCTTTCGTTTTAGATGGAATTCCTGCCTTCTGCTTCTTGGAAGGCGGTACCGGCGGATATGATAAGGGCGGCTCATCTGATACCTTCTTTCTTTCGACATGACGATTGTTCCTATCGAAGAACAAATTAGAACAATACCATTTTATGCATAGAGGAAAAAGAACGTTCCTTTTTGACAGGAAAAATGACCTTTTCCCCTTGTTTTTTGCTTGTTCCAGTCATTTTTCTCTTAGAAGATGAGCCGACCTGGCTTAAGAAGGTTTATTCGGTTTTCTGGACAATACAAAAACGGCCCCCGTGTAGGATAATAACTACACAGGGGATATTGTTACGTCTAAAGGCAACGAAAACTGGAGTGGCACCGCTGACGCAGTCCACTCCGCTGAAACCCAATAATCCTACACAATGCCCCAGTTTGTACGGACAGTACAAACTGGGGCATTCCAAGAGTTACGCCGACGTTTTCCGTTGTCATGGGGCGTCTTTATGTTGCCGGTTTTTATTCTTTTCGATTCTTTCGCAAGATGTTGTAAAGGTAGGCTTTTTCCGCCCGGGTTTGCTCCGGCACCATACACGCATTTCTATGCTTTCCGGGAAGAACACGGTATTCCTCCGGATTTCTTTTTCGCAAATACCTGATCCAGAACAGATAAGCAAGGAAGATGATCAGAGCGATAAAGCTAATCAAAATCCCGGCTGACAGTCCCGGCGTGCGGTAGGTGAACACAATTTCATTGTCCCCGGCAGGAGCGACTACAGACATAAAGCCGACATTGGATTTGATGATTTCTACCGGTTCTCCATTGACGGTGACGCTCCAGCCTTCGTCATAAGGAACGGAGAAAAAGACCAGGTTCTCTTTTTCCAGCTGGATCTTAGAGGTAAACCCCTTGTTGTTGTAGGAAAATTCATATCCGGCGCTGTCAATTCTGTCAAGACAGGTGCTGTAATAGTCCTCTTCTGTTAACCGTGGATATTCGTTTTCAGGAAGCTCTTCCAACAGGCCCCCATACTGTTCGATTGCCTCATCATCCAGATAGAGGGCTTTGAGCATCAGCTGATCCCGGCTTTTTTCCTCATATGCGTTGAAGGTCTCCTCGTCTATATAATAATCGTAGGTGAATCCCATAGGAATAAAATATTGGTTTTTATAAACACAATATCCGTTTTGGACGGAATCAAATTCAAATCCCGGCATATAGGGCTGTTCTTCCTCCTCCGGACAGAAGAGGTATTTTACGCTGGTGAGCCCCCGCAGGGCATAGTAGCTGGTTTCAGGACGGGAAGCGACGGAGCGGTCGACGCCGATGCTTTCATAAAATTCCATAACAGAAGCCGGCACGATGGAGTGGAAGCACTGAATGGTAGGCATATTCCAGAACATGGGCATATTATCCAGCGCCTTATCCTCATCCACCCGATAAAATTCGGAATCGTCCAATTCAAAATGCTCGGCGCCGTTGAGACCCTGGGTGACTACTTTATCATAGACATCGGGTGTCGTGGTGATTTTGCCGCTGGAAATCATTAAGGTGGAATAAATGACTGTGATAAAGCAGGTAGCCGCCACAGACCAGCGCAGAAATTTTTTAGAACGCCTAGGGAAATACAGCAGGATTAAGATCAGCAAAAGGGATAAAATCCCCACCACGATGTACGACCAGAACCGGTCGGGATAGGGCGGGATGGAAAACCAGCGCAGAACCCCTTCCTCGTCCTCCTGAGGCGCAATACCGATCAGGGCAAAGAGCAGGACTGCCGCGCCGCAGCACTTGATGCCGAATTTGTAATCCCAGTCGGTCTCTTCCAGGGAGATGCAGGTGGTCAAAACCATCAGCAGGGCCGGCATATAGAACCACCGGGCGTAGTAGTTGGCGTTAAATGCGTGGAAAAAAAAAAAAAAAAAGGGAATCATCGCCATAACGCCGCACAATAGCAACAGTCTTTTTAACCAGTGCTTTTTCTGATTTTTGAAAAATACCAGTACCCCCGTCATAGAAAACAGCGGCAGATAAGCGGAAACAGACGCCCACTTTGCGTTGGAATCCGGGAAAAAGTTTGGTCTCGCGGGGATATCCGGGGGCAGGAACAGGCTTTCTAAAATCAGGCCATACCGCTGTTCACTGGTGTAAAAGAAAAGGTTCATCCCGTTGTAGGTATTTCCGGTTCTGGGATTTCCCATAATCGCCAACAGAGACGGCAGCAGCAAGAAGCAGGAAAGCAGCAATCCGATTACGGCTTCGAGCCCTAAAAAGAGAAATTTTTTCCACGTGATGGTAAAATCTTTGCTGCCGCAGCGAAGGAAAAAATAAAGCAGGACGAAAACGACCTGTCCGAAGAAGAAGAAATAATTGGTGACGGCGCACAGAGCTACCGTCAGTGCGAACCAGCCTCTCCGGTTATTGATAACGGTTTCTTCCAGAGCAATCAATAAAAGAGGGAAAACAATGACGGCTTCATGAAAATGGTTGAAAAAAATGTTATAGACATTAAATCCGCAGAAGGCATAAAGCAGTCCTCCAAGCACCGCCGTTGCCTCTGCTTTGGTAAAGCGTTTCACGAAAGCAAAACCTGTAAGGGATGCGCAGGCGAATTTGAGCACCAGTAAGGGGGCCATGAGATAGGGGACGGCCGCGCTGGGGAATAAAACCGTCAGCCAGAAAAAGGGACTTCCCAATAGATAAAAGGAATAGGAACCGATAAAGTTAGCGCCCAGATCGGTATTCCAGTTCCAGAAGATGTTCCCATCCCGACCCGCGTCATGAGCCAGCCGGTAAAAGGGGATTTGCTGGACGTTGTAATCCCCGTAACACAGGAAATATCCCTTGTCCCAGATCACAAAAGGCAGGAAAAAGACCGCCGCCGTAATCAGAGCGATAACAAAGACGTTGAGATAATTATTTCGAAAGAAAAAAATTTTTTGGCGCTGCTGTAAGGATGGCATAAAGAGACGTACTCCCTTTCGAGATAGATTTTAGATAGGATGATAAGTATAGCAGAAGCATGAAAAGATTTCCATGTGGGCAAAAGTTACGGTCGGCAAGAAAACTCCCTGATAGCAACAGACTGCGCAAGCTTTCTGCTGCAAAATATTCTGTTCTGTCCCCAGACCGGAACGTTTTGTGATTTTGGCTTCGCCAAAATGTCGTCCCTGCGGCGGGACGACAAACAAAACTTCCTGATAGCAACAGATTGCGCAAGCTTTCTGTTACAAAATATTCTGTTCTGTCCCCAGACCGGAACGTTTTGTGATTTTGGCTTCGCCAAAATGTCGTCCCTGCGGCGGG
>CALWNT010000097.1 GCA_944382885.1 uncultured Clostridia bacterium
ATAGGAGCAAACTTTTTAGACCCGTACAGCCACCCCGGCGAGGGGCACGTTTTTGCTTCCTTTTGACGTGGATCAAAAGGAAGTCGGGGTGCCGGGGTGAAACGCCCTGTAAACTAATTGATAAAACAAATTTTGTTCTATCATAAAGGCTGTGGGGGTCGGTACCCCCACATAAAATATAAATTTCTGTTTATGAACTTGTTCTATCTAGCTCTGTAGGACGAGGGATTTGAATGCCAATGGAAAAAGCCTCGCGTCAAATCTTGACGCGAGGCTTTCCTACCCTTTACTTATGATAAAACTTTTTGGTTTCATACTTCGGTTCACAGGTAAGATTTAAGCCTAACTTTTTAAAGGTCTGCTCATCTACCTGAGACAGGATGACCGAGGAGTGCGCTTCACAGCCTTTGAGCTTCTGGATCTGCTGCAAGGCCAATTCTGCCGTAGGATTCGTAGCGGCGCTGATCGATAGGGCAATTAAGATTTCGTCGGTATGAAGCCTTGGATTGTTGCTGCCAAAATGTTCGGTTTTCAATTTCTGGATCGGTTCGATAATGATGGGGGAAATTAGGTGCATCTTGTGATTGATCCCTCCGAGCTTTTTCAGCGCGTTGAGTAAAGCGGCCGCGGAAGCGCCCAAAAGGGGAGAGGTTTTGCCTGTGACAATGCTACCATCTGGCAATTCAATAGCGGCTGCAGGTTCTCCGGTCTGTTCTGCGCGTTCCATCGCCTTGGAGACAACCGGGCGATCCTCCGGCGTCACGTTAGCTTGTTTCATCAAAAGCTCCAGTTTATAAATGGTGTCCTTTTCTACTCTGCCCTGACGCAGATCGCACATTCCCTGATAATATCGGCGGATAATCTCGGCTCTGGAAGCCTTGCGGACAACTTCGTCATCAATAATGCAGTTTCCTGCCATATTGACCCCCATATCGGTAGGAGACTGGTAGGGGCTCACTCCGGCGATCTTTTCAAAAATTGCGTTCAATACCGGGAAGATTTCCACATCCCGATTGTAATTGACGGTGGTTTTTCCGTAAGCTTCCAGATGGAAGGGGTCGATCATATTGACGTCGTTTAAGTCGGCGGTAGCCGCCTCATAGGCGAGATTCACCGGATGTTTCAAAGGGAGGTTCCAGATCGGGAAGGTTTCATATTTTGCGTAACCGGCCTTAACGCCTCGTTTATACTCGTGATAGAGCTGAGAGAGACAGGTGGCCATTTTTCCGCTTCCTGGTCCAGGGGCGGTAACTACTACCAGAGGACGGGAAGTTTCAATATATTCATTTTTTCCATAGCCTTCATCGCTGACAATCAGCGGGATATTGCTGGGATAGCCTTCGATTGGATAATGGATATAGACTCTTATCTTTAAGTTTTCCAAGCGTTTCTTAAAGGCGTCTGCCGCGGGCTGGCCGGAATACTGAGAAATCACGACGCTTCCCACATACAGCCCAAATCCACGAAATACATCGATCAGCCGCAGTACATCCAGATCATAGGTGATTCCTAAGTCTCCCCGCACCTTGTTTTTTTCAATATCAGCAGCACTGATGACAATTACAATTTCCGCCTGAGAGGAAAGCTGCATCAGCATTTTCATTTTGCTGTCGGGAGCAAATCCGGGAAGCACCCTGGAAGCGTGATAGTCGTCGAATAGTTTTCCGCCGAATTCCAAATACAACTTGTTGTCAAACTGAGAAATACGCTGTTTAATGTGTTCTGACTGCATTTTTAAATATTTGTCATTATCAAAGCCGATTGCGTTCATTTTTTTCATTCCTTCACCACTTAATAGTCTTATTATAAAAAATTTGCGGGGATTTTACAACTATTTCTCTTCCATCTCCAGAAAAAAACCGCCATTTCTGGCGGTTTTCCTATTTTATTTTACCACAGTGCCGTCATAAGGGTCTAAAACGATATCTTCCAATGGGTTTCTTTCTTCCGGAGTGGGGGAAGGATTGTTTTTATCCCGGAAAGCAATTTTGAGCAAAATCGGAGCAACTACGGTGGTGATGACAACCATCAGAATAATAGGAGCAAATAAAATGTTGCTCACAAGCCCCATTGCTTGTCCTTTTTTTGCGACGATCAGTGCAACCTCACCACGAGAGACCATCCCCACACCGATCTGCATCCCTTCTTTGTTGTTAAAGCCGCACATTCTCGCACCCAGATAGCAGCCGACAATTTTGGAAAGGACGGCGATGATAACTAACAAAACAGCAAAGAGGATAATCGCTCCATTCATTCCGTCAATAGTGGCGCTGATACCCACGCTGGCGAAGAAGATCGGGGAGAGGAAGAGATAAGAAAGCGTATCGAAACGAGCGGCGATGTAATGGCTCTTTTTGGTTCCGGAAAGGATCAAACCTGCCAGGAAAGAACCTGTGATATCCGCAACACCGAAAAATTCTTCTGCGGAGAAGGAAAGCAGAAGGCAGAATACAAAAGCGACAATCACATAACGGCGCAGATCTTTATTGGAATTTTCAAACCACAGCTTAAACAGCTTAAAGAAAATAATGCCTACTACACCGGCAAAGATGAAGAAGAGGAAAATCTTCAACAAGATAATGCCTACATTTACAGAACTGTCTGCCAAACTGGAAACGATGGTAAGAATGACAATTCCCAGAACATCGTCGATAATAGCGGCGCCTAAAATGGTATTGCTGACTTTGGTGTTGAGTTTTCCCATTTCCTTTAGGGTCTCTACTGTAATACTTACAGAGGTTGCAGTCAAAACCACGCCGATAAAGATATTTTCCATCAGGTTTTTTCCGCCCACTGAACTGAAATGACCCAGCAAAGTACCGCCGATCAGCGGGACAATAACTCCGATGGTGGCAATAATCATAGAGGCTTTTCCGCAGCGGCCAAGTTCTTTGACGTTAGTTTCAATCCCTGCGGTAAACATCAGAATAATAACGCCGATTTCTGATAACTGAGAGAAAAATTCTGTTTCCTGCAATATATTAAAACAAGCTGGGCCTAAAATCAGTCCCGCTAATAAAGCTCCGACGACCTGAGGCATATTTACTTTCCGAGTCAGCATGCCCAACAATTTTGTACTAAGCAGAATCAGAGCCAGATCAAATAAAAATCTGTAAGAACCCATTGCAACATCTCCAAACATTCAAAATTTGTCCTTGTATAGGATACTAATTTTTTTGCAAATACGCAACGTTAAATCACACAAAAAATATCAGAAAAATCGCCCAAAAAACAGACTATTAGACCAAAAGGTGACCAAATTTCCCAAGAAAGCAAATGAATTCAATAGAAGGTTTTTCTGCCGAATACTTGCATTTTTCCCTTCAACCATAGTAAAATAAAGACGGTGAAAATTCGGAAGGATAATTTGCGCTGCTGCTTCAAATTCATTTAAAAAGGGCAGTAACTGTTTCTGACAGAAAAACACGGAGAATGGTCGCAGAAACCGGACAGAAAATACGGATGTATTGATATTAAAGTAAAGGAGGAACCTTCAGTGTCACAGACTGGAATCAGTAAATTGGATTTAAAAAGAAGGAACAGAACAGAAATTCTTAAGTTGCTGGTTTATCATGGGCCGCTGTCTCGGATTGATATTGCGAGGAACCTCAAGTTGACCCGAGCTGCGGTGACGATTATCACCAATGAGATGATTACCCAAGGGATTGTGTCAGAAATAGGAGAAGAAATTCAGGCGGACGGAAAACGTCAGCGGGGAAGGAAAAAGATACTGCTGGATATTTGTGGGAACTATCGCCTTTCTTTTGGTGTTGTTATCGATATAGAGCGGACGCATGTGGGATTAGCGGATTTAAAAGGAATTACTTTAGAGAAAGAAACATTGTATGCGAACGGACTGTCTTTAAAGGAACGGATCAACGCTGCCTGCGAAGTCATAAGGAAATGGGTTTCAAGAAATTCTCTTTCTCAGGAACAGATTTTAGGGATAGGGTTATGTATTTCTGATAACGCGTGTTCCGTATTGGGATATCAGTATAAGGAAGAATGTTACCGTATTGCCCGGGAATTTGCGGTGCAACAGTTGAATTTTTCCATCATGGTAGACGGCACGGCGGAAAGCTTGGCGGTGGCAGAATTAGTATTTAGTCAGAGTGGGGCGAGAAAACCGGAAAACATTGTTTTGCTTCGTTATGGCTATGATGTTGATGCCGCGGTGATGGTGGATGGGAAGGTATATAAAGGCCATACCGGAAAGGCGGGACGTTTTGCCCACATGGTAGTGGATACCCAAGGAGAACTTTGCTTCTGCGGAAAAGTCGGCTGCTGTATTACAAAAATGTCAGTCCAGAGGATTGTGGAAAAAATCAAGAAAATGTATTCCAAGGACCGAACGCCTTATCTTTATCAGATTTCCGGCGGAGACCCTCAACGGCTTCAGTTTACGGTGGATAATCTGAAGATCTTTGTGATGGATGAAGCTGTTCAAAAATTGTATCAGGAGGCCTTGTCTTATTTGACCACAGCTTTAGATAATATTTTGAACTTGTTGGATCCGGAACGAATTATTTTATTTGGTTTTGTTTTTGAAAAAATATTGGACTTGGATATGCTTACAAAATTGATGGAACAGAAGCACAACTGGGATTTGAAAGACAAGCTTTGTCTAAGCTGCATTTCGGACAGTCGGATTCATTTGGCTGGCTGCGGGATTTGCGTTTCAGACTTGTTTTTGGAAAAAGGCGGTATGTAAAAGAAGAAAGTTGTGTTTTTTCTCTGCTTAGGTTTATTTTAATTTCCGTAGAAATAGGACAAGGAAGAGTTCGGATATGTACCATATCCGAACTCTTCCTTATTGGATCACACGTTTTACTAAATGGATGTCTTTTTTGCATGGCGGGAATAAAGCAGTAAAGCGATAGAAATTCCGGATAACACTACAATAGAAAGGGCGAAAGTGAATACAATGCGAAAAACCAGTGCAAAAAAGAATTCAGCGGGAAACAGATTGATCAGCAGATCGGTATTGGGGTCTAACAACCAGAGGTCGTTTCTGAAAAATAGATGATGAAAGGCAGTCCAGAAAGACTGGAAGTCCAGAAGAGCCCATCCGGATAAAAGAGCCAAAATAAATACAATTATTCCGGTAGTTTTTAAGAAACAACCGCAGCAGGAGGTAAGAAATTTTTGTCTGCGCCTTCTCGTATCTACAATATAATAAGCAAGACTGATTAAGAATAAAAGCGCGGCCGCAACCCTGATAAAGAGGACCGCTTGATAAAGTGTGCGGACGTCTGCCATATGAGTGATTTCTTTTGCGTTAAAGGCATTCTGTGTATGACCTCCAATTGTTACGGTTACTGTCAGATCGTTTCTTTTTCCTTTCAGATAATCCAGCAAAGCGTCTGTACTGGCGTTTAGGTCGTCTTGGGACATCTGAAGGTTAGCTGCGGTGTTCATTCTTGCATATTCTTCGTGAAAAAAAGCTTTATTGAAACAGTTGAGGTCAAGGCAGGTAATAAACAAAAAAATAATTAAGGAAAAAGAAGCAAGGTAAGGAGATAAGGATGTGAACTTTTTCATTTCAACCACCATTCCTTCGAGAAATTTTATTTTGGAAATTACTATCTAATTATAGCAGAATAGCAAGAAATAAAAAATAGCAGAATGGTAGTTTGAGTTCATTCGCTGTGATCGTTGGTTTATTGTTGACTCAAAAATAGAGACTCTATTTTTGAAAAAAGAAAGCAGGGAAGCAGTATATGCTTCTCCTGCTTTCTATACAGTTAGGAGCAGAAAAGATGTTTTCCGATTCTCTTGATGACCGGTCGGCTGCGAATCCACTGATTGCTGGTTTTATCCGGATTATAATAATAGATGGCGCCGCCGCTTGGGTCAACGCCGTTTAATGCGTCTCTGGCGGCGGAATAGGCAGAGTCGGCAATGGGCTCGTTAAACTGACCGTCTGTAATAGCGGTAAAGGCACCGGGCTGATAAATAACACCGGAGAGGGTATCAGGGAAGGACGGGTGTTCAATGCGGTTTAAGATAACGGCTCCTACGGCAACTTGGCCGGTATAGGATTCTCCTCTGGCCTCGGCGGAAATAATTCTCGCCAATAGATAGACATTAGATTCTGTCGCACTGGGAATGGTTCCGATAGAAATACCCAGCTTTTTTAAGGTTTGTGGACCGGCGATTCCATCCTGAGCCAAACCATTTTGCTTTTGAAACTTGATTACGGCATCTCTTGTGTTAGTGCCGTAGATACCGTCAATATTTCCCTTATATAAGCCTCTTTCCTTGAGCTTTTCCTGAATCGCTTTTACCTCAGAGCCTCTGGAGCCCATAGAAGAAAGAGCGGAAATAGCCGGTTCCTCTGTCTCAAAGCTTCCGTTCAGATAAAAAATTGCAGCGACTATGAAGACCAATGCCATCAAAAAAGAAAAAGACTTGATGAGTTTCACTTTCTGCAAGATGATAACCTCCTAATTGGGATTAGAGTATAGTTATACTTTTTACAATTATGGAAAAATTATACCAAGGAGGAAAATAAAAATTCAGAAGGAACAAACTGTGAAAACACACAGAATACTTTGTATAATAAAGCGATTTATAAGAAAAAAACAGAAAAAGGGAAGAAAGAGTTGACAAGTAGGGGAAGGATATGGTAATATAAGCAAGCTGTCCGGAAGGGCAGGGCCTTGAAAGGGAAGTCAATACGGAAAAAGATCCGGGAGGATGGAAAAAGGTATTGACAAAAGCCTTTGAAGGTGGTAAAATAGAAAAGCTACGAAGCAGGAATGAGTCGAAAGGGATCGAAAAAAGGTCTTGACAAACGAAAGCGGATGTGGTAAACTAGTAAAGCTGATTCGAGGGGAAACCTCGGAGAAAGTGATTGGATCTTGAAAATTAAACAATGTAGAAGGTAAGAAAGTTTGAAGAAGTAAATCAAACCCTTGATGATTCTTTTGAACAGTAATAGACGTACAGAGTACGAAATGAGCTAGAAACGATTAAAACAGAAACTTGGTTTTTGTTGTAATACAATTAAACTAAGAGTTTGATCCTGGCTCAGGACGAACGCTGGCGGCGCGCCTAACACATGCAAGTCGAACGGAGATTTTAGGAGCTTGCTTTT
>CALWNT010000098.1 GCA_944382885.1 uncultured Clostridia bacterium
GCGGCGAATACCGCAATCAATGTGTCACAGCGCGCGGACGCAGGGCACAAGGGCCGCAAGTGGTTATGGTGGGATTCAGGGCGGTATTGGACTGAGGATGATAGATTGAAGGAATTTGCAAGAGCCTTTTACAAAGGCAAAGCGTGGCAAAATACCAGAAAAGCATATGTAAAGCGGGTGGGCGGATTGTGTGAGGAATGTTTAAAACAAGGGATTTATAGAGCGGGTGAAATTGTCCATCACAAAATAGAGTTAACACCGGAGAATATCAACGACCCAGCAATCTCATTGTCATGGGATAATTTGATACTGTTGTGCAGGGACTGCCATGCAAAAGCGCACGGGAATAAAAAGCGGTATAAAGTAGACGAGTTTGGGAGAGTGATTGTTAAATGATGGAAAATCAGTTATATCTTAAAACAATAAAAAGATTAAAAAGAGCCGGCGTGAACGTCAAACGGCAAAGAGAAGTTGTGGAGTTTTTAGTTGATGAAATAGAAAGATACCGAAGGAAGATAGCCAATTTAGAAACGCGTATAGAATATCCAGTCCTGTATAAATGCAACGGAAAAAGGTGCGATGTCTGCAAGAAAGATGTTTGCGAACTCACATCAGACATTAGATACGCAAAAAATTTTGTGATGGACGGAAATCTTTTTGTTGAGACCCCCCTATCCGATCAAAAAACAAGGTCATGAGGAGACCGGTGGGTGAAGTCAAATTTTCCTCTCCGCGCGTGCGTGACCCCCTACCCCAAGAAAGGAGGAAAACATGACAGAAAAAAGTGAAATAGAACGGCTTAATAAGATTTATCAGGATTTACCGCCAAATCAATTTGAAGTGGCGCAAGGCTTAATTGTACAGGCGGCAAGGCTGCGGGTAAGGTTGGACAAGTTGTGGAAGGACATTAAAAAGAACGGGGAAGTGGAGATGTTCAGTCAGTCCGATAAAACAGAACCGTATGAAAGAGAGCGTCCGGCGGCCCGGCTATTTACAGCCACCGACAAAAATTATCAGGCAATCATCAAGCAGCTTAATGAGATGACGCCGCCAAGCAAAAAGGGAAATAAATTAGAGGAGCTGTTATCGGATAGATAACTATATTTTGTCTTATTACCAGGCGATCCATGATGGATCTGTTGTGGTGGGAAAATGGATCAGGTTGATTTTTGAATATATTATCAACGGGTTAAAAAACCAATCCTTCTTTTTCGACCAGAAAAAAGCGAACCGTGCAATCAAATTTATTGAAACATTCTGCCATCATTGCGAAGGGCGGGACGATATTTTGAAATTGGAATTGTGGCAGAAAGCGATTGTTTCCGTTATTTTCGGAATTGTGGACGCGGACGGGCTGCGCCGCTTCCGGGAAGTTGTCATAGTGATTGGGAGAAAAAACGGGAAAACGCTTTTTGCCGCCGCGATCATTGCCTATTGCGTCTATTTAGACGGAGAATATGGAGCAAAGGTATTTTGCGTCGCTCCAAAACTGGATCAGGCGGATTTGGTTTACTCCGCATTTTGGCAAACAATCCAGAAAGAACCGGAACTGGCGGAACTAATCAAACGGAGAAAATCAGATTATTATTTGGAATCAACAAACAGCAGCGTTAAAAAAATTGCGTTTAACGCCAAAAAATCGGATGGTTTCAATCCGCATCTGACAATCTGTGATGAAATCGCAAGCTGGCCGGGAGACCAGGGGTTGAAACAATATGAGGTAATGAAGTCGGCTCTGGGAGCCAGGAAGCAACCTTTGATTATTTCGATCAGTACTGCGGGATATATCAACGAAGGTATTTATGATGAGCTCATAAAGCGTTCTACCCGGTTCCTGCTGGGGGATTCTAAGGAGCGGAGGCTTGCGCCGTTCCTCTACATGATCGACGATATCCAAAAATGGAACGATATTAACGAATTAAGGAAATCAAATCCCAATATGGGCATTTCCGTTTCAGTAGATTATCTGCTGGAAGAAATTGCGGTGGCGGAGGGAAGCCTTTCCAAAAAAGCGGAATTTATTACCAAATACTGCAATATCAAGCAAAACAGCTCTCAGGCCTGGTTATCGACCCAGGCGGTTTCTAAAACCAGCGGGGAACCCGTAGATTTGCAAAAATTCAATAACTGTTACTGCGTCGGAGGAATCGACCTTTCCAGGACAACGGATTTGACGGCCTGCACGGCGGTTATTGAAAAAGACGGGCGGCTATATGTCTTTGCCAAGTTCTTCCTGCCTTCTGAAAAATTAGAGGAAGCAACGGCACGGGATGGCCTACCTTATGCCGCGTATGTGCAACGTGGTATTTTACAACTATCCGGAGATAACTTTGTTGATTACCACGATTGTTTTAACTGGTTCAAAATGTTAGTGGAGCAATATCAGATTTATCCTTTAAAAGTGGGGTACGACCGATATACGGCACAATATTTAGTCCAGGAAATGAAGCAATACGGTTTCCATATGGATGATGTGTTCCAAGGATATAATCTGACGCCGGTTATCCAGGAAACAGAGGGGTTAATGAAAGACGGCGCTTTCTACATTGGAGATAATGATTTGTTAAAAGTGCATCTATTAAATATGGCATTAAAGACAGAGACGGAAAGCGGCAGAAGCAAACCAATTAAAATGAGTACAAACGACCATATCGATGGCGGAGCCGCACTGTTGGACGCAATGACGGTACGGCAAAAATATTATGCCGAGATAGGCAGTCAATTAAAAAACGCGGGGTGATGATTTGGGGTTATTTGAAAAAATATTTAAAAAACCGGGGATAAAAGGAAAACCACAAGGGATGTTTCAGACCCTGACAGCCTACACGCCGGTATTTACCAGTTGGAGCGGGCAAATTTACGAAAGCGAATTGGTGCGGTCTGCGATCCATGCCAGGGCGACCCATATCAGCAAATTGTCCGTACAGGTACAGGGCAGCGCGAAGCCAAAACTGCAAACCAAACTAAAAACAGGGCCTAACGAATGGCAGACCTGGGGACAGTTCCTGTACCGGTTATCTACGATTCTGGACGTACAGAACACTGCTTTTCTTGTGCCGGTACAGGATGATTTCGGAGAGGCAGCGGGAATCTATCCGATCTTGCCATCCTATTGCGAAATCGTACAGGCGGAAGGGGAACCGTGGTTGAGATATCAGTTTCGAAACGGGGAACACGCCGCAGTAGAGTTGAAATCCTGTGGGATCATGACAAAGTTTCAATACTCGGATGATTTTTTTGGGGAAAACAATCTGGCGCTGACCCCGACAATGGAACTGATTAACATCCAAAATCAGGGAATCGCAGAAGGGGTAAAAAGCTCCGCGACGTTTCGCTTTATGGCAAAGCTAAACAACTTCACCAATTCGGAAGACCTCGCCAAAGAGCAAAAGCGGTTTACCAGGGCGAATTTGCAGGGAGAAGGAGGAGTATTGCTTTTCCCAAATACCTATTCAGAAATTAAGCAGATCAATTCCACCCCATTTGTAATCAATGCGGATCAGATGAAATCGATCCAGCAAAATGTATATAACTACTTTGGAGTAAATGAGGACATTTTGCAAAATAAAGCCTATGGGGATAAGTGGAGCGCTTTTTATGAAGGGGCGATTGAACCCTTTGCCATCCAGTTTTCCGATGTGTCCAGTAAAATGTTGTTTACAGAGCGGGAGCGAGCCTCCGGCTCTTTTTTAATGGCGACGGCAAACCGATTGCAGTATATGAGCAACACGGAAAAATTAAATGTTTCCGCGCAGATGGCCGACCGAGGAATCATGAACCGGGATGAAATCCGGGATATTTGGAACCTGCCGCCGCTTCCGGATGGGCAAGGACAGGAATACACAATCAGAGGGGAATATTATTTTATCGATCAAGAGCAAAAAGGGGAGAAAAATCAGAATGCCGATCAAGATGGAACGACAGTACCGGGCGATGGCAATGCCGCTGACAATACAGCAGGAGAATAAACGCTTTGACAGCGATTTTTATGTTGAGGGATATGCCGCGACCTGGGACAGATATCCGTTGTTTGAGAACGAAGAAGGGATTATTTATGAGCAGTTTTTGCCCGAAGCGTTTGGGGAAACCGATTTTTCTGACGTGATTTTTCAATATAACCACGAAGGACGGGTGTTCGCGCGAACCTCCAATAAGACGCTGCTCGTAGAACCGGACAATCATGGACTGTTCCAAGCTGCGGATTTAAAACTGACCGACGCCAGCAGATCAATTTATCAGGACATCGAAACAAAGCTGATTACCAAAATGAGCTGGGCGTTTTTGCCGGATGAAAAAACATTGGAGTATGATCGGGAAAACCGGACGATTATCCACCACAAAATTCCAAAAGTATTCGATGTTTCCGCTGTAAGCTATCCAGCAAACAGTGGGACTGAGATAAACGCGCGTTCCTTTTGCGACGGAGTGATTGCAAAACGGTTGGAGGAGTTCCAAAAGCGCAGCCAGCAGATACAAAAAATTAAATTATTGATTGAGGTGTAAAAATGAACAGACTTGAAGAAATCAACATCCGTTTATCTGAAATTGCAAAAGAACTGGAAACAAACGAAAATGCGGATTTAACCGCCCTTGAAAAAGAGGTACGGGAATTGAAAGAAGAAAGAAAAACGCTTTTAGACGCCAAACAGAAACGCGATCAGCTCCGCAAGGATATCGCCAACGGGGCCGGAGAAATTTTAAAACGTTTTGAGGAACCTAAAAAAGAAAAAAGATACGACGCTTCCAGCCCGGAATACCGCAGCGCCTTTTTGAAGGACTTGCTCGGACAGGAAATGACAAAAGAAGAACGAGCGGCGTTTGTCCATACCACGGCGAACACTAATGCGGTGCTCCCTACCACAATGTTAAATACCATCTGGGATTTGGTTTCTAAACGCCATGCGATTATGGGGGATATCACGATTTACCGAACCGGCACAATTTTAGAAGTGGTGAAGCATACCGCCATTGCACAGGGAGCCGCGAAAACTGTTGCCGAAAACGCGGCGAATGACGATGAGCAGAATACATTTGTCAAGGTTACCCTGTCTGGTAAAGATTTTTCCAAGCATGTGGATATTTCCTACGCAATGCAGCGCATGAGTATTGACGCATTAGAGCAGTACTTAATTGACGAAATCAGCGCCAGCCTGGGAGATGCCCTTGCGGGTGACGTAATCGCGCAGATTGGCACTGATATGACAGGAGGCAATAAAGTAAACAGCGCAGCTAACAGCACGTTGACCTTTAAGGAACTGGCGGCCTTATTCGGGAAACTGAAACGAGTCGGAACAGTAAGTGTCTATGCAACCAGAGCCACCATTTACAATTACCTTGTAGGGATGGTAGATACCACAGGACGACCAGTTTTCCAGCCCTCCGCGCAGGCGGGACAGATGGGGGTTATTTTAGGCGCTCAGATCAAAGAAGAAGATTCCGTGGCAGATAATGTTATTCTGGTAGGAGATGGACGCAGATTCGTCTATAACATGGTGCAGGATATCATGATTGAGAATGATCGGGACATCAAAAAGCACGTCACTACCTATTCCGGATATGCGAGAGGTTCCGGCGCGCTGATTGATCCAGATTCCTTCGCACAGCTTACTGTAACAGTGGGGGGGTAACCCCCCAGCTTGAGAGCGTATCGATAAACGGGACAGCTCAAGTTGGGGCAACCCTTATAGCGTCGGTAGAGCCCGCAGAAGCAACAGCCACTTATCAGTGGCAGTCCGCTACAGAACAGGATGGAGTCTATACTGATATTACCAACGCGAAAAACAGCAGCTATCTACTGACTGACGGAGAAAATGGGAAATATATCAAGGTGAAGGCCAGCGGAACAGGGGAATATACTGGAGAGGTCGTCAGTACCGCCACAGCAGCCGTGACCCCAGCCGCAAAATCCGCCGAAAGGAGTAAGTAAATCGGATGCTTGAAAAGGTGAAACTGGCGCTTAGGATTACGACAAGCGCATTCGATACGGAATTGAATGATTTGATTGCGGCGGCGCTGGCTGACCTTGGCATTGCCGGAATTACACAAAACAATCAGGAAGATCCGTTGATTACCCGCGCTGTCATTACCTATTGCAAAGCGAATTTTGGGGCGCCGGAGGAATACGACCGATTGAAAGTCTCCTACGACGAGCAGAAAGCGCAGCTAAAGACCGCGACCGGATATACCGACTGGGGGGATTCTGATGGACAGATCGAAGGTTCTGACGCTGATTGATGTTTCTTATCGTCAGGATGAAATCGGCCAGATGATACCTGTGGAGACAAAGCGCGAGGTATTCTGTGAGATTTCCAGTATTTCCGCTTCGGAATGGTTCGACGCGGGACGCAACGGGCTAAAGGCAGAAAAACGGGCGGTATTGTTCCTTTATGATTACAACGGGGAACAGACGGCGGAACTGGACGGTATAAGATACGGAGTATACCGCACTTATTTAGGGAAAAACGAATTGATGGAACTGTATCTGGAACGAAAAGGGGGAGTGTGAATGGCTTCAATCAATGTAGAGGATCTGGCCAATGCGATTACTCAGGAACTGGAAAACTATCATCAAACCGTAACGGATGAAATGAAAAAAGATGTCAAAACCGTAGCAAAAGAGTGCAAACAGGAAATTCAGGCTAAAAGCCCGATACTGACCGGGGATTACAAGAAAGGCTGGCGGGTCAAGAATGTTTTTGAAAGTGAAAACGATATCCGGGTGGTTGTGGAGAATAAAACTGATTATCAGCTCACCCATCTGCTGGAACATGGGCATGATGTAAAAAACAAAGAAGGAAAGGTGATTGGGCATGCACCGGCGCACCCCCATATTGGGCCAGCGTCCCAAAACGCCAGCCGAAAACTTAAAAAAAAACTGAAGGTGACCTTTGAAAATGGAAAAATTTGAACAGGTGAAAAGAATGCTGGAATCAACGGGATTCCCGGTTGCCTATCTGGCGTTTCCAGAAGATCAAGCCCCTCCCATGCCGTTTTTGGTATATGAAGCGGTCTACTCCAACAATTTCGCGGCGGACGGGACAGTTTATCAGGAAATTATCCATTTTCAGATCGACCTATACACGGACAAAAAGGATTTGGACGCAGAGGATAAGGTAGAACAAGCCTTATCCTCTTTCTTTTGGCAAAAAACAGGGGAATACAACGACACGGAGCGGGTATTCCGCACGATCTATGAAATTGAGGTGTAAAAATGGCAGAAACAGAAAGCAAAGTACAATTCAACCTGAAAAATGTTTATTACGCGATCATGACCACGACTGGGGATGCGCCTGCATGGAGTGCGCCGGTGCATGTACCGGGAGCTGTAACATTAACCCTTGATCCGCAAGGAGACGTTACCCCGTTTTATGCGGATGGTATTGTTTATTACCAGTCCACGGCAAATAACGGGTATTCCGGCGACTTGGAAATCGCCCGGTTCCCGGATCAGATGATAAAAGATATCTGGGGAGTGAAAGAGGTAGAGACAGATCACGTATTGATCGAAAACGCCACAATAGAGCCAAAACCGTTCGCGCTGCTTTATCAGATCGATGGGGATCAGAATAATGATTTCTACTGTCTTTACAATTGTACCGGCACCCGTCCGGGGATTGGCAGCACAACCAATACGAAAACCAAGGAGCCGCAGACAAAAACCAGCACCATTTCCGCCGTACCTTTGGAAAATGGGAACGTGCTGGCAAGAACTACCTATCAGACGCCGGAAAATGTACGGTCTGCTTGGTTTACAAAAGTATACGAGGAAGGAGCGGCGGCTTAATGGAAAAGATTTTGAATATTGGCGGGAAAGAGGTAAAAATGAGGGCTTCGGCCCTCATTCCCCGCTTATACCGTTTTAAATTTGGACGGGATTTGATGCGGGATATGGCCTCCTTGGAGAAAGCGTATCGAAAAATTCAGAATTTGCCGGAAGATGCCACAGAAGAACAAAAGCAGGAAGCGCAGTTTTCGGTACTGGATTTGACTATCTTTGAAAACGTCGCGTATATCATGGCGAAACACGGAGACCCGGAAGTGCCAAGCAATCCGGATGAATGGCTGGATAGCTTTGAGATGTTTTCTATTTACGAAGTTTTACCTGAGATCATAACGCTGTGGGGATTATCCGAAGGGACTACTTCTCACTCAAAAAAAAAGTAAGAGCCACAACGCGGGAAAATAACGGAGCGATTTTTATGTTGCGTTGTGCGGAGTTGGGGCTTTCTGATGAAGCGTTGTCCAGTATGGATATCGGGATGGTTTATGATCTTTTGATCGAGCAGGCCAACGACCGGGAGAAATACCCATACAAGGCGACACAGGATGATATTTATCGGTTTTTTGGGAGGGGATAGCTGAATAGCGGATAAAGTACAAGGAATTACCGTTTCGATTGGCGGGGATGTTTCGGGATTGTCAAAAGCCCTGAAAACGCTGAATAAAGAAGTCGGCAGCACTCAGAGTGAATTAAACAAGGTGGAAAAGCTGCTAAAACTAGACCCTACCAATACTGTTTTGCTTCAGCAGAAACAGGAACTTTTGGCCCAGAGCGTAGAAGGAACACGGAAAAAGCTGGATGCCTTGAAAGACGCCCAGGAAAGGGCTGATCAGGCAATGGCCGATGGTACCGAAATAAATCAAAAGGAATACCGGGAACTGCAACGAGAGGTTATTACCACCCAAAGTAAATTGGATGAGCTGAAAAACAAGGCGGAACAGGCGGGTGATTCCCTGGATTCTGTAGATGAAAAACCGGTGGAAGAAGTTGCGGACGCTGCTAAAGATGCAGAAAAGGCTCTGGACGGCGCCGGGAATGAGGCATCCACCTTTGGAGATGTGCTGAAAGCGGAAGCGTTAGTAGAAGGAGCAAAGGGAATCGCTTCCAGCCTACGGGATGCCGCCGAGGAATCCAAAGAGTACATGAAAATCATGGGAAGCCTGGAGGTTTCCAGCCAGGCCGCCGGATATACCGCGGAGGAGACGGCTCAAACCTATAAGACCCTGTACGGTGTTTTAGCCGACGATCAGACAGCGGCGACAACGACCGCGAACCTTCAGGCGCTGGGGTTAGAACAATCTAAATTAAATGAATTGCTCAATTTATCTGTCGGTGCTTGGGCAAAATACGGGGACAGCATCCCGATTGATGGATTAGCGGAATCGATCAACGAGACAGTAAGAGCTGGACAAGTGACAGGAACTTTTGCTGATGTATTAAACTGGGGAACCAAAGAAGGGGAGACGTTCGGCGTTACGCTGAAAGAAAATACAGAAGCAAATAAAGAGTGGAATGAAGCGGTACAAAACGCTAAAACAGCAGAAGACTTTTTCAATCTTGCTTTGCAGGATGCTTCTTCCGAAACAGAGCGAGCTAATCTGGTCATGCAAGCGATGGCAGATCAAGGACTGTCAAAGGTAGCAGATGGATGGTATAAAAACAATGCCGCTTTGGTTGAGAATAACAACGCGAATCAAGAATATCAGGAAGTAATGGCGCGGCTATCGGAAACGGTTTTGCCGATTCTTACTAAATTGTCTGAAGCTACTACAAAAATAATCAACTTTCTGTTGGAAAATAAAGATGCAGTTATTGCGGCATTGGTCGGAATCGGCACTGCTTTAGCGGTTTTTAAAATTACCGGTTTAATCACCTCTTTGGTTTCTGGGTTTAAAACACTTTTTGGTGTAATAAAATCAGGGCAGGGAATTATGGCTGCCCTAAATGCTGTTATTGGTGCAAATCCCATTGTTTTGATCATTTCAGCCATAGCAGGACTGGTAGCGGCCTTTATTTATCTTTGGAACAACTGCGAGGGATTCCGTGAGTTCTGGCTCAACTTATGGGAAAATGTCAAAGAGGTATTTTCGGCTGTCTGGGATGTAATTGTAGGATTTTTTACCGAAACGATCCCCAACGCATGGAACAGTGTTGTAGAGTGGTTCAACGGGATACCGGAATGGTGGAATAACCTATGGACGCAGGTAAAAGATTTCTTTGTAAATATCTGGAATTCGGTTATTTCCTTTTTCACCGAGACCATATCCAACGCTGTGAATGGAGCAATCGGTATCTTTCAAAAATTTGATGATTGGCTGACAGGGATTTTTTCTACAGATTGGTCTAAAAATTTTGGCATTTTTGGAGATGTCCTAAACGGATTTTTAGCTAATGTAAAAAATATCTGGAATTCGATCAAGAGAGTATTCAACGGAATTATTGAATTCGTCAAAGGCGTATTTACCGGAGACTGGAAGCGCGCATGGAACGGTGTCAAAGAAATATTCGGTGGAATTTTTGACGGGTTGGTATCTTTGGTAAAAGCGCCCTTAAACGGAATTATTGGACTGCTCAACGGGGCGGTTGGCGCGTTGAATAAGCTGATCGGCGGATTAAATAAAATTAAAATAGACCTGCCGAGCTGGCTTGGCGGCGGAAGCTTTGGTATCAATATCCCGAAGATCCCTAAAATTCCGTACTTGGCAAAAGGCGGTATTTTGTCTCAAGGTTCCGCTGTAGTGGGCGAAGCGG
>CALWNT010000099.1 GCA_944382885.1 uncultured Clostridia bacterium
TTTGGACAAGCAAAGGGTGCCGGGGTCTGGGAGCCGGTGCTCCCAGGAACTTTCTTCTTGCTCTGAAAGAAAGTGATAGGAAAAATTTTGTAAACATAGAAAGATAAATTTTTGTTTAGCATAATCCTATAAATTGAAGAAAAAATTAGTTTTCTGTATTTGTCTAAAGTTCTAAAAATAATTCATAAAGATTTACTTTTTGTACAATTGCACTTTCCTGATAACTGTGCTAGTATCAGAGGTAGCAAATGGAAATGAAAGCAGTTTCCGCTGCGAGTCCCAGATGCAATGAAAGGAAGAAATGGAGGTATATCATGAAAAATCTATCTACAAGATATGCAGAACTCAAAAAATTAGTCGGCGGTAACCGGGAAAAATTTCATTACGAAGAAACCTTTGGTATGCCGATGGAAGAATTTTGGCATGTTACCATGCCCAATAAATACAACCGCAGAATTTTAGCGGAAATTGAATTCGCGATCCGTCTTTCCAAAGAAAACGGGGGCCAGTTTGACGAAGCGATCGGACAGGCGCTCTCTTATTTGGAAGAACAGATCAAGGAAACCGGAGTGTTGACCAAAGACGCCTGCTTTGCAGCAGAAAAAATGCTGGCGCCTTGTGAAAAGGCGGCAAAAGAATACAGCTTGATTCTGGCGGCGCACGCTCATATCGACATGAACTGGATGTGGGGCTGGCAGGAAACTGTGGCGGCTGCTCTTTCCACTTTCCGCACCATGCTGCATATCATGGACGAGTATCCTGACTTTTGTTTCTCCCAGTCTCAGAGCTCCGTTTATAAAATTGTGGAGGACTACGATCCGGACTTAATGCAGGAGATCAAAAAACGGATCCAAGAGGGCCGTTGGGAAATCACAGCCTCCGCATGGGTAGAGACAGACAAAAATATGCCGAATACCGAATCTCTGCTTCGGCATATCAAATACACCAAAGATTATATGAAGAACAGCTGGGGTGTAGATCCAGACTCTTTGGAAGTAGACTTTTCACCAGACACCTTCGGTCACAGCAGAAACGTGCCGGAACTGGATCAGTACGGCGGAGTTAAATACTACTATCATTGCCGCGGACTGGACGGAGACAATGCCCTTTACCGTTGGAAAGCTCCTTCCGGAAAAGAAGTGTTGGTATACCGGGAACAGTATTGGTATAACAGCGCCATCACTCCGCTGGCGGGTATTGGAATTATTGATATCGCCAAACGTTCCGGCGGGCTGAAGACCGGTCTGATTGTATACGGAGTAGGAAACCACGGCGGCGGACCGACCAGAAGAGACGTAGAACGCGCTATTGAAATGAATGAGTGGCCAGTATTCCCGAATTTCCGCTTCGGCACTTTCCGGGAATTCTTCCACATCGCAGAGTCTGTAAGAGATAACCTGCCGGTATTGGATAAAGAACTGAATATGTTTGCTCCCGGCTGTTATACCACCCAGAGCAGAATCAAGCTCGGCAACCGTCATGCGGAAGTTGCGTTACAGAATGCAGAAGCTTGGAGCGCTTTGGCTCAGAGATCTATCCATACTCCTTACTATCCGAAACAATTTGAACACGCTTGGCAGAATGTGCTCTTTACCCATTTCCACGACATTTTGACCGGTTCCTGCGTACAGGAAAGCCGTGAGCATGCGATGGGGCTGTTTGCAGACTCTATGGCGGTAGCTCATACCCAGCACAGCAACGCTACCAGAACCCTTTCTGAGCAGATCGACACCTCCTTTGTGGTATGCGATGACTGCATCTGCGATTCTCAGTCCGAGGGTGCCGGAGTCGGCTATGGGTTAAGCAACTACGCTGGCGTTCCCAGCCCGGAAAGAGGCGCCGGAAAGACCAGAATCTTCAACGTATTTAACCCCTCCGGACATAAACGCACTCAGACTGTAGAAATTACCGTTTGGGATTATGTCGGTGATTTGAGATACCTCAAGGTAGAGGACAGCAAGGGAAATGTGATTCCGCATCAGCTTCTGGAAAATGAACTCAAGACCTATTGGGATCACAAATATTTCCGTTTCATCGTCAGCCTCACCGTTCCGGCGATGGGATATACCACTATTGTCCTGAAAGAAAACGACCGGGAAGAGTACGAAATCTACTATCAGCCTCCGGTGAGAAGCGCCAAGGCTACCGACAATTTCGTGCTGGAGAATGATTATCTCCGTGCAGAATTTGATTTCAGAAACGGACATATGCTTTCTCTCATTGACAAAAAGACCGGGGAAGAAAGAGTCCGTACAGGTGAAGTAGGCTCCCTGATTTATCTGGATACCGAGGATGATTCTTCCAGTGCATGGAACATCGGCCGGTATACTGGAAAAGAACTGGTTTCCAAGACCATCGCCATCCACGCGCTTCCGGCGGGAGACTTGCGCCAGGGCTTTGAAATGGAGCAGGAAATCAAGGGTTCTACCGTAAAAACAGTGGTTACGCTGGATCAGGATGCCCAGGCGGTAAAATATCACTTTACTGTTGACTGGCATGAAGTGGGCAGACATGGAGAAAATATTCCGGTTCTCGCTTATCATCTGCCGCTGCAGAATGAAATTAAAGAGTATCTGTATGATATCCCAGGCGGTGCGATCGCACGTCCAGCAATGAATCTGGATGTTCCTGGCTTGCAGTACGCAGCTTCTTTGGGACAAAACGGCAGAAGTGTGGCTTTGATTACCGACTGCAAATACGGTTACAGAGGAGCGGACAACAGCCTGACTGCTACCTTCCTCAACTCCGCTACCAACCCGGATCCCGATCCGGAACGGGGCATTCACAACATTACCATGTATGTAGCCGTTGCGGAATCCTGCCCGAAGGTACTGGAAGAACTGGCCACCGATCTGAATTCCGCTATGAACTATCAGCCTGCCAACTCTCATAAAGGGACTCTGCCGGCAGAGCATTCTTTCCTGGAATTCAGCAGCGATACCGCGGTGCTGTCCTCCGTCTTTGCTTCTGACGACAAGGCTTTGATGGCTCGTGTTTATGAAACCTGCGGAAAGGACACCACAGTTTCGCTTAAGGTTGCCGGCGGTTTTGAAAAAGCAGAGCTGGTTGATCTGATGGAACATGTGGCCGGAGATGTTACGGTAGAGGGAGACACCATCTCCTTCCCGCTGAAAGCGAATACGGTACAGACTGTAAAAATTTACGGTTAACAGACAAAAACGTTTCAAAATCACATAGAAAAAACAGACGATATACGAAAGTATATCGTCTGTTTTTTCGCTTTATTCAGAAGCAAAGCAACGGTGAAACTGCTCCGAAATCTCCTGAATATTTTGAAAAGGCTCCTTTAAGCCCATCAATTTCATAAGATACTCCTGTTGTTCTGGCTTTAGCGGAAGCTCCTCATACCAAGGGCCGCGATTTTTACCGTGGTAATTGGAATAGAGAAGAAACAGCAGCAGATTGCCAAGACAAGAATAATCCAAATCAAAGCGCATCCGGTCGTTGTCTGCAAATCTCGCCAAACCGAAATCAATCAGTGAGATTTGCTCCCCGTCATCCAGCACATTGGCAATGCTGATATCCCGATGGACAACATTCCTTTGATGCAGAAAAAGGATAAGGTCAATTAACTGCCCGCCGATTCGATCAATTTCGACCGGGGAGAACTCCTTGTGCTGTTGAAACAGCAGCTTTTCTAAGGTGATGCCCGGCTGATAGCTCAGTACGAAGAAATATCCTTCCTTCCCATTGATGACGCCTAAAAGCTGGGGAATCTGGGGATGCTGCAGTTGGGAAAGAATCACCGCCTCAAAGTGGTTTTTCCCCTGATTTTTCTTCCAGCGCCGGGGATAAAACCGTTTGAGGACCACCTTGCGCCCATTGCTGTCCTGCGCGAGAAAACAGGCCCCGTACCGTCCCCGTCCCAGTTGTGAGAGAAGAGTGTATTCTCCAACTTTTCCGTTGAGGAACATCAGCCGATTTTGGCACCGCATTCCATACAGAATTTCGCGCCGGGAGGCAATTGCTTGCCGCACTGCGGGCAGAAAACAGCCGTATTGATTTTTGCACCGCAGGAAAGGCAGAATTTAGATCCGCTGGGCACCGCAGTATTGCAGTTAGGGCAGATGACAGGCGCCTGCTGTGGTTGTGGAGCCTGCTGCGGCATAGGCTGGGGCTGCTGGGCGTGGGGATAGTCGTAATATCCCCTGCGAGAGCCGGAAAAGCTTCCGGAACCAAAGCTTCCGGAACCAAAAATACCACTTTTTTTATAATAAGCTCCGCCACGGTTAGGATTGGGATAATGGCCTTTGCTTCGGGAGAAAGAGAAAAAACTGAACATACTTACTCCTCCTTAGGACAATCATTTTCTAAATTATATAATGAAGAAAAAAATTCAGTCAATATCCATGCTAAAAATTTACTTACATTTTACATAATCAAAAAAGATGAAGAAAATTTTGGGGAAATATTTCGTTTTATTCAGAAAAACAGTCAGAAATCTCTTACTGTCAGAACATGGACGGCTGAGAATACTTTTTAAATCTTAGGTCAAATTATACAAAGGAAAAACAGAAAAGTAGAAAGCAAGAAAATCAAATTAAAACAGAGTATAAAATAGAATAATAGAGAAATCAGCAGATAATTAGAATATTATTCTGGATAATTCTGAAAAATATTAAAAAAATTCTGATTTTTTACGAGTTGTTTTGACAAAATACTTGACATTTGAGAAAGCAGGACTTATAGTAATAACTGTTATTTGTGTCTATATTTTCTCATTTTGATGAATTTTATTTGAACAGATAGTCAAGCAGTCAAAATGAAACCACTGCGGCGTATGTGTTGCTGTGCTTGAAGTTTCTCCCGGCGCAAGAAAAGCGCCGGGCTTGTGTTGCGTTCAAGCGAAAAAAGAGCCTTTTGCGGGCGGTGATACACAAAAGACGCAGTGGGGCAGAAACGCCGTTTCTGGACGAAATTCCGCAAAGGGGGATACAAGAATGAACACAGAGAAATTATTAGATTTAAAAAACATCACCTTGTATTATGACGGGGACAAAATTTTGGATAACGTCAGTCTTTATATCAAAGACAAAGAATTCGTTACCTTTTTAGGCCCGTCCGGCTGTGGAAAGACAACAACATTGAGGGTTATCGGCGGCTTTGCTTCTCCAGAG
>CALWNT010000100.1 GCA_944382885.1 uncultured Clostridia bacterium
GTGAAGCGTTTTGCCTACTTTGACGCTGATCAAAGTAGGCCGCGTGCGGGGCGGCTCCCCGCATAGCTTTCTTCTTTCTCTGAAAGAAAGTGATAGAGAAAAAGTTCTTTTTAAATAGAAAGATAAAGTTCTGTTTATTCGATGTTTCCTTTTCTTATCGATCAAATTTTGTAGGCTTTCATTTTTGCTCATTCCAAAAATTCAGACAGAAAGTTTTCAACATTAGAACATGCGGTCAGTGGAAATCTTTTTCATCATTACTATTTGTTTGCTTTAATTATTTAATACTATAAGTATAAAATCATTAAAACAAAATCTCTACAGGCACAGCTAATTTCTGATTCACAAACATCAGTCATTGAAAAAACTTTCATTTATGGGAACTGTTTTGAGAAAGAAGATAAATCCTACAGATAGATTTGGGGAAAACAGCGATTTTTCATGGAATTTATGGCAACCCCTTGCAATCCTGCCCAAAAAATGGCATACTGAGAGCAGGTTTCATTTTTTGAAATAAGCTTGCATGATTGGGAGGACAAAAAAGTGGAGGAACAGAGTAGCAGAAGTAAATTCAGTGGAAAAATCGGTTTTGTGCTGGCCGCGGCAGGATCTGCCGTAGGACTTGGCAATCTTTGGCGTTTTCCATATTTGGCGGCGAAATACGGGGGCGGTATTTTCCTGCTGGTTTATATCATACTGGCGGTCACGTTTGGTTTCGCGCTGATGACCGCGGAAGTTGCCCTTGGGCGTAAAACCGGTTTAAGTGTTTCCGGCGCATTTAAAAAGCTGAATAAAAAATGGGCATTTTTAGGTTATATTTCCGCATCTGTACCCATCATTATTTTACCCTATTACAGTGTAATCGGCGGATGGGTCACCAAATATATTGAAACTTATTTTACCGGTCAAGGCACAGCGGCAGCCGGTGCGGATTATTTTGGCGGATTTATCTCCCAGACTTGGCAGCCCATTTTCTGGTTTGGTATTTTCGTACTGATTACCGCTTTGATCGTCTTTTTTGGGGTAGAAAAGGGGATTGAGCGTGTCAGTAAATTTATGATGCCTATTTTAGTGATATTATCTATCGGTATTGCGATTTTCGTCATTACTCGTCCGGGTTCCTCAGCGGGCCTGAAATATTACTTGATTCCGGATTTTTCCAAATTTTCATCTACCACCATTCTCGCCGCGATTGGACAGCTTTTCTACTCGATGTCCTTGGCAATGGGAATTATGATTACCTACGGCTCCTACATGAAAAAAGACGTGGATCTGGAAAAATCTGTTCATCAAATTGAATATTTTGATACCGGTTTCGCTTTAATCGCTGGATTGATGATCGTTCCCGGCGTGGCAGTATATTCTGGAGTAGAAAATCTCGATTCTTCCGGACCGGCTTTGATGTTCCAGGTGCTGCCTCAGGTATTTGACAATATGCCTATGGGTCATTTGATCGGCGGATTATTCTTTATCCTGGTGTTGTTTGCGGCGCTCACTTCTTCCATCTCCCTGATGGAAACCGTCGTCTCTATTTTCCAGGATAAACTCAAAATCAGCCGCCGGCTTTTGGTGGTACTGGTGACTATCGGTACCTTTGCGATTGGTCTGCTTTCTTCGTTGGGCTTCGGTCCTTTGAGCTTTATCGAACCTCTGGGTGCTGGCACATCCTTGCTGGATTTCTTCGATTTTATCAGCAACAGTGTCATCATGCCGATCGTCGCACTGTTTACCTGTATTTTTGTAGGATATGTCATCAAAACCAAAGCGATTTCCGACGAGGTCAAAATTTCGTCCAAATTCCATTGGGAAAAATTATTTGTTGTGATGGTTAAGTACATTGCTCCTATCGGGTTAGTCGCAATTTTAATTTCTTCTGTCCTAAATAGTTTGGGTATTGCCAAAATTTAAAGAACCAAAAAAGTCCCGGTACAATCGTACCGGGACTTTTTCTATTAACTGTCTAATTTTAATACCGACATAAACGCTTCCTGGGGAACCTCTACACTGCCCAGCTGACGCATCCGCTTTTTGCCTTCCTTCTGCTTTTCCAAAAGCTTTTTCTTTCGGGTAATGTCGCCGCCATAGCATTTGGCTAAAACATCCTTCCGGAGGGCTTTTACCGTCTCTCTGGCGATAATCTTTCCGCCAACCGCCGCTTGAATCGGTATTTCAAACATCTGACGAGGAATGTTCTCCTTCAGCTTTTCTGCAATTCTTCTTCCTCTGGAATAAGCCTTGTCCTTATGAACGATAAAGCTCAGAGCGTCTACCACTTCCCCGTTTAGGAGAATATCCAGCTTGACTAGATCCGAAGGATGATAACCGTTCATTACATAGTCAAAAGAAGCATATCCCTTGGTCCGGGATTTCAAGGCGTCAAAAAAGTCATAGACGATCTCATTCAAAGGAAGCTCATAGTGCATTTCCACCCGCGTCTCTTCCAGATACTTCATATCCTTGAAAACGCCCCTGCGTTCCTGACAAAGCTCCATAATATTCCCCACAAACTCTACTGGGGACAGAATATCCGCCTTTACCATCGGCTCTCTTGCCTGGGAAATGGTAGCTGCATCAGGATAATTGGATGGGTTGTCAATCCGGACCACTTCTCCGTTTGTCAATTCGATTTCATAAATAACCGACGGAGCCGTGGTAATCAAATCCAGATTAAACTCCCGTTCCAGTCGTTCCTGGATAATCTCCATATGCAACAGTCCTAAAAAGCCGCAGCGGAAGCCAAAGCCCAACGCTTTCGAGGTTTCCGGCTCAAAGGAAAGAGAGGCGTCGTTCAGCTGTAATTTTTCCAGAGCCTCTCTTAGGTCACCGTACTTCGCCCCATCCGCCGGATAGATTCCGGAGAACACCATGGGATTTACCTTCCGATAGCCGGGCAAAGGCTCACTGGCAGGATTTTCCGCAAGGGTTACGGTATCTCCCACCGTAGTATCACCGATATTTTTAATGCTGGCAGCGATATAGCCTACCTCACCGGAAGAAAGCTCTTCACAGGGAACCATTGTTTTAGCTCCCATATATCCCAGTTCCACTACCGTAAATTCACTGCCAGAGGCCATCATCCGGATAGCGTCCCCTACTTTCACTTTTCCCTCTTTGATACGGACATATACAATGACCCCTTTATAGGCGTCATAATAGGAGTCAAAAATCAGCGCCTTTAAAGGACTTTCATCTAAATCTTCCGGAGCAGGGATATCGCTTACCACCCGTTCCAACACTTCCTCGATATTGATTCCCATTTTTGCCGAAACTCGAGGCGCATCCATCGCAGGAATCCCCAAAACATCCTCTACCTCCTGGCAAACCCGCTCGGGGTCAGCGGAAGGGAGGTCGATTTTATTGACAATGGGAACAATTTCCAGATCGTGTTCTAAAGCCAGATAGGTATTCGCCAAGGTTTGAGCTTCGATTCCCTGAGAAGCGTCCACCACCAAAATCGCTCCCTCGCAAGCTGCAAGCGAACGAGATACTTCGTAGTTGAAGTCCACATGGCCGGGGGTGTCGATCAAATTAAATTCATAGGTATTCCCGTTTTTCGCCTCGTAATTTACCTTGACGGCGCGGGCTTTAATGGTGATTCCTCTTTCCCGCTCAATATCCATATTATCCAGCAGCTGTTCTTCCATTTCCCGCAGGGCGACCGAACTGGTCTTTTCCAGAATTCGGTCAGCCAGCGTACTTTTCCCGTGGTCAATATGGGCAATAATCGAAAAATTTCTGATCAATTCTTTCTTCTTTCCCAAGTCTGTCACCTTTCCATTTTTTATTTCTCTTCTTTCAATTTGTCCACATTTTCTGACAAGATGATCCAAAATTGATAGACAGGCATAAAACTACATGTTATAGTATATCATAAGAGTTTTTTTCATGCAATCGAGATTTTAAACCAGAAAATCCCAGTTATAATTTTATGGATCATGTGTATCCTATAAATGCCGAGCGAATAAAAACTCCTAAAAGAATCTTGTATCTATTCTCTCGTTTTTTTGATTTTTTTGATTTTTTCTTGTTAATTGATACAAATTTATGGTTTTTTGAAAAAAAACGTTGACTTGTCCTCCTCTTCTTGCTATAATAAATAAGCAGTCAGCGAGGAAAACAATCCTCTACCGGCTGCTTTTTATAGGTGCATGAGCTACTAGCTCAGTTGGCAGAGCATTTGACTTTTAATCAAAGGGTCCGGGGTTCGAATCCCCGGTTGCTCACCAAAAACCCGTCAGGCAATAGCTTGACGGGTTTTTCTTTTTTATAAAATTCCTATCTCGTTTAGTAAAAATTTAACTACAGCAATTTTTTCTCCCCCCCTAACTATATAGCGGCAGCCGACTTTGCCGGCTGCCGCTATATAGTTAGGAGGAAATCTGTTATTTCTAACCCTTGATGCCTGCGGAAATCACCGATTCTTTGATCTGCCGCTGAAAGACAATTGTCAGCAAAATCACCGGCAGAATGGTCAGAAAGGCAATCCCCATCGTGACATTTGTTTTGCTCATCGGGTTATTGGAAATATTATAAAGCGCTAAGTTGATCGTCCATAAGGTCGTGCGGTTTGCCGCTCTCAAATACCAGTAAAAATCGTTCCAAGCTGATACCAATACATTGAGGACAAGCAAAGCGGTAATCGATTTGGACAAAGGCATACAGATTCTGGTAAACGTATAGAACTGAGACGCCCCATCGATCCGGGCCGCATCCAATAAATCCTGCGGAAGCTGGTCGAAAAACCCCTTGAACAGGAAGATATAGAAGGCCGATGGATACAAATATGGAAGCAGCATTGCTCGGTAGTTGTTCAGCGAATCGATCCCCTTCATCATAATCATCTGAGGCAGCACAATACACATAAAGGGTATCATCATGGTAATCAGGAAAAACATCATAAGGATCTTGGACATTCTCCTGCTGAACAGTCTGGAAAGAGAATAAGCTGTAATCGAACACAATCCGATCTGGGTCAGCACCGCCCACCCCATGACAATCAGAGTATTAAACAGGAACGCAAACAGGCTGTATTTCTGAATATTTGCTTCATTGGGATACATGTACTTCACAATATCAAAATAGTATTTGAAGGTTTCTACCATCAGCAACGGATTTTTATGTAAGCTTATATTGGAAATGGCTCCATCCAGATAAAAACCGTTTGACTCATCTGTCAAATGGGCGGTCATCGGGCTGATCAGTCCATCCAGATCCTTGTTGTCCGCCTTGGGTTTTCGGTCAATTCCATTGAGGTCAAACTCATACTCCGTGACCTCCAGCGCCTGCTCGTAGCGTTGGCTATTCACCAGGGTTTCCCGGTCGAATTTACTCACATTGCGGTACGCGCCGTAGTCCAGCTGTACCTGTAAGGCGGTATTGTGCTGGCGCTGGTAAAACACCGTTTTACAGTCAACCTGTCCGTATACCTTAATTTCTCCCACGGCGTTGTCGTTAAATTCCGTAGACAGGGCGTACATCGCAAAAATCCCATCCGCCCGCATGATATCTTCCAAATTTTCTCCCGTATCCAGGTCGGAATAGTCTAATACGATTTCTACACTTTTGGTACACTCCGGCAGAATATCCGGCGGAAACTTATTGATCGCAGCGGCGTCCCGCACCGCATAGCTTCCCATCAAGAATAAAGGAAACAAGATTAACAGAATTGAGCCGATGGTAAAGACGTAAGACACGATCGTAAGCGGGCGGGAAGAACCTACCGCGCGGAATTTTTTCCTGCTTTTTATTCGTTTCACTCCGATTCCTTCCTTTCTGTAATCAAATCATTGGGGCTTTGTGAAATAAAATCTGGAAAGGGCCGCAGACAGTGTACCGCCCTTTTTATTTTTTCTCGGATTTGTCCAATTTCATTTCAACCGCGGTAATAATTGCAATCACGACCAGAAGGATTACCCCGGACGCCGCGGCCTTGCCGTAGTTGACGTTCTCCACCATCAAGTTGTTGATGTGAAGGGCAATAGAGGTCGAGGCTCCGTTTGGCCCACCGGTGGTATACTGCAACGGCTGATCCAAAATCTGCATCGCACCGATTACCGCCAAGATCATCTGAATCATAATGAGGAAGCGAATGTTGGGCAGCGTAATATACCACAGCCGTTTAAAGCCGTAGCAGCCGTCAATATCCGCAGCCTCGTAAATGTCCCGGTCCACTCCCATGATGGCGGACAGGTACATCAATACAGAAAATCCGCCGCCCAAAATACCCGGCAGGATGATGCAAAGCTTTGTCAGCGTCGGATCGGAATACCAGGTCTGGGGTTCTCCGCCAAAGAAGGTGACGATGGCGTTGGCAAGTCCGTAATTCGGGTTAAAAATCCATTTCCAAATGATGACGTTGATCGAAAGGGGAATCATCGTCGGGATCAGATACAGGGTAGTAAACATCCCTCTTCCCCGACGGACCTCGTTTAAAAACAGCGCCTGTATAATCGGGATAAAAAAGGTAATGAGAAGGGACAGCACTGTAAAGATCAAGGTGTTTTTCCAAGCGCTCCAAAAATCCGCATTTTTAAATAAGGCAATGTAGTTTTCAAAGCCGATAAAATCTCCCGGAGGCTCTGCAACGTCGTAATCGTGCAGAGAGATCCAGAACGCCTGAAAAGTTGTGTAATAACGAAAGATAAAAGTAAAGACAAGCCCCGGAAGGATAAACAGCCAGGGAGTGACCGCATTTTTAAAGCGGAGTCCGCCCAGCTTGGCAGGAGGTTTTGTCTTTGTGCTCATATTGATTCCTCCTTTGAAAAATATTCAGGAAGAAGCGGGCGGCCTCTTCCTGAACTTCTCTCAAAAATATCGCTCTGCTATTTTCCTGATTCTAAGATATCCTGATTATAGCTGTCTACTGCTTCAGACTGAGCCAATTCCTGCTGTTCCTGGAAAACCGCTTTTACGTCCGCATCCGGATCTAAAGCTGTTTTTTCCACTGCTTTGTCTACATAAGTACCCACGATCCCTTTTCCGTAGTATTCCAGGCGTGCATGTGGAATGCTGGCGTCTACAACGGCCTGATATTCCGGATTTACATTACCGAGACTAACATCTACGTCGTCCCGAATCACGATCTGAGGAGACGCGCCGCCCAAATCCGCCGCATCCTTGAGGCCCTGTTCGGTCTCTTCCTTGCTCCGTTCAAAGGTCAACCAGGTCCAAGCTGCGTCTGCCACTTCATCGCTGACGTTGGAGAAGATAAATCCGCAGTTACCGCCTAACTGTGTCACCTTTTCTCCACTGGGGCCTACCGGAAGCTCTGCAATGCCGATATCGTCAATATTCATTCCCTGCTGTGTGAACCGGGTAATATCTCCGGACCCAATCAGGGTCATCGCGGCATGACCTGCAGAAAACTCATTCTGCATATTTTCATAGTCTAACGTCAAATCAGGCTGAATGACATCTGCCGCAATCAATTCTCTGTAGAAATCGATGGCTGTCTCTACCGCTGGATCGTCAAAAGTCAGTTCGATGGTACCATCGTCATTTTCCTTGGTCAAGTCTCCGCCAGCCTGCCATACGAAGTATTCAAACCACCAGTTCTGCCACTGGGACAGCAGCAGGTTCATCCCCCACTGTCCCTTTTCCGGTTTGGTGAGCTTTTTGGCGGTCTCCAATAGCTCATCCCAGGTTGCCGGAGGATTCTCTATCCCGGCTTCCGCAAACAGAGCCTTGTTGTAGAACAGCTGCATGGTATAAGAATCGGACGCTAACGCATAGTATTTACCGTTATATTTGAAGTTGTCTAAAATGGCCTGTTCGAAGTGTTCCCTTTCATCCCAAGTGGCCATATAATCATCCAGAGCAAGAGCCATACCGCCATAGGCGTATTTCGCCATATCCGGCTGCCCTACTGCACCGATATCCGGATTGGTGCCGGATGCAAAAGCAGTAATGTAATCGGTGCCTTCTGCGACAATGACATTATTAAGCTTGATATTCGGGTATTTTTCCTGAAAGCGTTCTTCCCTTCTCTGTCCAGCTTCTGTCTGGGAAGAAGCGGTCACCCAACGGGTCAACGTAACTTCTTTGTCCCCTGACGAGCCGCTATCGCCGCCGCTGCCGCTGTCACTGCCGGAAGATCCGCAGCCGATAATCAGACTGCTGCGGGAATCCGTACAGCTGGAACAGCGTGGGCGCAGCCCTCAGGAAGAGGATACCTACCTCCAAAACCAGGAACAAATTGGCAAAATCCTGATGGATATGCAGAAAAAATATCCCTATCTTTTAAATATCGAAATTGTCACCGAACAGGGAGAATATCCTTCCGCCAGTCCAGACAGCGAGTCTCAAATCCATATCACCGATTTGGAAAGTTTCCGCGCATCTCCGGCTTATCAGCAGGCCAAAAGCATCAGCAGCCTTCCATTATGGGATTACAGTTATCAAAAGCAGTCCCCCTTCCAATTGGGGAACTCGTCCAGCTATCTGGGACAGTATATCACTCTCTACCGTTCTATCAATGAATATGACCAATTTCTCGGCATGATTGTGATGAATATTTCGCTCAACGTATTTTCCCAGCTTTCTACCAGTTCAGAGGAATCCCTTACAGAGGAATATCTTCTCCTTTTAGACGACGACGGCATTATCACCTATTTTAACAGCTCCAAATTTCTCCCCTTTCCGCCCCTTTCTCAAAAAAATATTTCCGACATTTTACAAACAAAAGGGCAAACCACTGATTATCAAATTTTAAACAGTGATTATCAGATCAATACTGTTACCTGCAGCGCAACTACCTGGACGCTGGCAAGCATCACCTTAAAAAGCAGTCTCAACCAAACACTGTATGACATTGTGCAAACTCTGATTATCATAACGGCTGTCAGCCTGATTGTTTCCTTTATTATGTCTTATCTGGTTACTTACAGCATTGTGAATCCAGTTCAGCGCCTTTGCAAGGCAATGAACCGGATCGAAATAGACAGCCTGCAAAACGGTTATGTGGATTTTTGTCCGGATGAAATCGGCGTTTTGGGAAGAGACTTTAACAAAATGCTGCGCCGCAATCAGGAGCTGATCCACAAGGTTTATGCCATCGAGCTAGAGAAAAACAAAGAAACCCTCCGGCGAAAAGAGGCCGAGCTGGACGCGCTGCAAATGCAGATCAATCCCCATTTTCTTTACAATACCCTGGATATTATCCGCTGGCAGCTGATGGAGGAAGAAGGAAAAGAAAGCAAGGCCGGACATATGCTGATTCTGTTCTCCAAGCTTTTAAAATTGAGTATGCGCAAAACCTCCAAACTGGTGTCGGTCAGGGAGGAAATCGACCATGTGAAAACCTATCTGAAGGTGGTGGAATTTGATTTAGAATATCCGGTTACACTCCATATTGATTTAACCGAGTCGGTGTTAAATTGTGCGATCCCCAAGCTGACCTTTCAGCCTTTTTTTGAAAACGCATTTGTCCATGCGTTCCAGGGGAACACTCGTCCGGCAAACATCTGGGTCTATGCGGAAGAAAAAGAGAAAGACGTGACTATTTTCATCAAAAATGACGGCCGTCCTATTGAAGATGAAGAACTTCTTTTATTAAATCAGGACCTCAAAGACGGCGTCAAAAACAACCACATCGGGCTGAGAAATGTCAATGAACGGATCAAAATTTACTTCGGAGATGCTTATGGAATCGCAATTACCAAAGCGGAAGAAAACCGAACGACTATTTTGATCCATATCCCAAAGGAGGATTCCTCATGTTTCAGGCAGTAGTTGTAGACGATAAAAAAATGATTCGGGAAGGGCTGACCAAGCACATCCCCTGGCAGGAGCTGGGTTATCAGCTGCTGGGAGCGGCTCAGGACGCAAAAGAAGTCATTTCACTGATCGAACAACACTGTGTCGACGTTTTAATTACGGACATCGTGATGCCGAATATGAACGGGCTGGAACTCATACGAGCGGTAAAACTCGTAAATCCCACCATAAAAATCGTTATTTTAAGCGCCTATGACCGCTTTGACTACGCTCAAAAGGCCATTTTGCTCGGCGCGCACTGTTATCTGACAAAGCCGGTAGATTTAGACGAATTACAGGAGGAACTTCTGACTCTGAAAAAGATTCTAAAACAGGAAGAAGAGGAGCGCCGGCAAAGCCATCTGTTTTTACATATTGCCAGAGGACAATTTTTTGACTATTTCAGCAACGGAGAAGGAACATCAGACGACGAGATCCGCCAAAGGGCCCAACGGCTGAATCTCCATTTTCCGTAAGAAGAATATATCCTCACAGAGCTTCATTTTTGTGACACTTCTAAAAAAGACGGAATTTTCCCCCAGATGCTCCGCACGCTGCAAAAAGTGGGGGAAACCTTCTGCATCAAAAAGGAAGCGGACCGAGCCACCGTTTTGCTGTTTCCTTTTTCCTCCTCTGGCCTGGAGGAACGGCTGAACGGTTTTTGCGGGGCCTTTCAAAAGGAGAAACTGTGTCTAAGTGTTTCTAACCCTCGTTTTGCTCTGACCGAACTGCCAGATGCTATTCGGGAAGCCAAACGGGCAATGGAATATAAGGTGATGCAGAAATACCGGTGTGTCTATTTTTACGATAAAATCCAGAGGTTGTTTGAACGGAAAATGAAGCTCTCTCCCCAAAAGGAGGAGCAGCTGATTCGCTGCCTGTCGGAACAAGACCCCGAAAAATATCAAAGCTGTGTAGACCAGCTGATTGCTCAGTATCAGTTCCGCAGAGCTGACGAAATCCCCTATGAAGCTTATCTCGCTATTATTTTGTGTGCCAATCACTATCTGGAGGAATCTGACGCTCCTTTTCAGGAAACGGAACAGGCCATTCACCAGATTCTGTTGGCGCCCAACTGTGAATCAGCCCAGACTATTTTTGCAAAATTTACTTCCGACTGCTTTGCGTTACTTCAAAACAACCACAGAAAAATCTCCAACCAGATCGTTGAGCGTGCCATGGAGTATATCCGAGAGCATTATCCGGAGGAAATTACCCTTCAGCGGCTGTCCCAGGAGGTTTATGTCAATCCCATGTATTTAAGCCGTTTGTTTAAGGAAAAAGCCGCCATCTCCTATATCGATTATCTCACCCAGGTGAGGATGACCCATGCCAAGGAATTACTGGGCGATTTATCCCTGCGGATCTATGATATTTCGGAAATGGTGGGCTATGAAAGCCGCAAGCATTTTGGCAAAGTGTTTAAAGAGCATACCGGTATGTCCCCAAAAGATTACCGAAACTCTATTCTCACAGAAGAATCTGACTAAAGAAAAACAGCCGGAAGATAGATGAACGATCTTCCGGCTGTTTCTAACAGATTGGAGGTTTGAATGCAAACCTCATCCTTTTATTTTGGCAGTGTAATCTTATCCTCTTCCCGAAGCTCCAGCATGGTCACAACCGGCTCCAGACAGCGTCTGAGGTTGTATTCCGGCGCGTTGAGATCCGCGACTGTATGGGCGTCCGATCCGCAGTAGAATTTGCAGCCGGCGTCCCTCGCCAGCTTCAACAGTTTCAGGTGGCTCTCTTTTTTCTCCGGCCACTGAAATTCCTTTAAAAAGCAGTTGCTGTTGAGTTCAATCCCCGCTCCATTTCTGGCAAAGCGCCGAAAAATTTCCGTCAAGCGGTCAGAATCCATATGATCCAGCACCTGGCGGGACAATTCCCCCTCATACAGCCAGTTTAAATGGGCGATTCCCACCTTATGCCAAGGCAGAGACAGCTTAGAAATCCGGTCCAGACGGTCGGTAAAGACCTCGCTCAGCCCCTCCACCGTCCGCTCCGCGCTGGGACAGGTGATTTCCTTCAAATGCAGGTGATTCGGCGGAATGATGATGAAGGAAAACAGATCATATTTTTCCGGGGAAATGCCCACCCGTCCGTCTTCTAAAAATTCTGTCTCACATCCCAGCAAGATGTTGGGAGTTGTTTCACTCTCTCCGATATGCAGCTGAAAGGGATAATCCTCTGTCACATGAGGCGTATTCTGCTGCTGATACCAGGGATCGATATCCGGCAGACTTTCGTCCCAATAGTGGTCGGTAATACATACCGTCCGGTAGCCCTCCCTTTCGGCATGTTCCGCAATGGCCTGGGGCGTCATGGACGGGTCTCCGCTGCAAAGGGAAAGATGGGTGTGGCAATGCAGGTCGTGGTCGATGACAAATTTCATGAAAATCCTTCCTTTCTGAGACAAAATGGAGAAGATCGTTTTTTCATTAAAGCGTAATGGAGTCCTGTAAGAAAATCGGATTGCTCCAAGCGATTCTGCCCTCGTGGTCAATGACCTCCGCCCGAACGTATTTTTCCTTTCCGCAGAGTTTCATTTCACCATGCCGCAGGATTTCTTCTCCCTTAGCAAGGATAGAGTGCCCGAAGGTTTCATAGGTCACGAAGTGAATTTCCCGAGCATCGGAACAGTCTATTTTGGCAACTCCGTCCTCCACAGAGAATTCATAAATTTCCGGACCGGTAGAGGAATAGAAGTTTCCTTCCTTCAGCGCCGCAGTGATGGCCTCAATGGTCAATTCCCTGGCGTTGACCATGACCCAGCCCCCGCAGTAATCGTCTATGACAAAATGAGCGTCGTCGGTGGCGACTCCCCAGACCTTTCTGCCCCGTCTTAACAGAGAATCCCAATGAGTCACGCCAAAACCAGTACGGCTTTCCACATCACAGCCATAATTGTAGATTTCCATTGCGAAGAAACCTTCTAAATCCAGAAAATCGGTAAGCTCCAGCCTAGACCAATCCGGATGGTTGAACACCACCAGATTGTTGGCCGCCAACGTCTCATCAATGGTAGACTGTACGGTAGAAAGTCCTTCCCATTTTTTCACTGGAAACCGCTGATGATGATAAAAGCCATTTTCCTTTGTCGCCTCTTCCCCTGCAGCATGCTGTCCGATCGCCAATAGGTGATAGATGCGAAGGGGGTCCGGCTTATCGCAGGAAAATTCCGCTCCAGGAAGGATCAGGAAATTCTCATGATTTAGTTCCCTGTTGTAGGTATAATGTTCATGTTCGGTAAAGGATACAAAGTGATAACCGTGATCCTCATAAATCTTCGCCACCTCTTCCGGGGATTTTCTCCCGTCCGAATTGGTGGAATGAAGATGAAGGTTCCCCTTATACCAGTTTCCGTCTGTTTTTAAGCCCAACTGTTTCATGCTGTATGTTCTCCTTTTCTTTTTCTCTCTTTCTATTTTTCAGGAAGAATCAGATTGATTCCCTCTGTTTCATAACGCTCTTGCACTTCCTGGGGAAGCTCGGAATCCGCAATTACGGCTTCCGCCCGGATCAGATCGCAAATTTTCATCAGGCAGACCTTGTCAAAGCAGCTGCTGTTGCAAAGAGCGATGGTAGAGCCCGCGATATCCATCATCGCCCGCTGCACCTCCACTTCCCCAAATCCATAGGAAGTAAATCCGGAATGGAGAGAGATGCCGCTGGGAGTCATAAAATAATAATTGACCCGGTACTGCTTTAAATGCCTGAGACAGTTTTCCCCAACTACCGCTTTTTCCCCGTGATCCAGCACACCCCCGGTAAAGATCACATTGAAGGACGGTTTTTCCATCAGTTCATTCATCACAGGAATGGAATTGGTAAGAACTGTCAGGTTTTCAAAATTCTTTTTCAGCGCCCTAGCCACTTTCAGATTAGTCGTGCCGGAATCCAACGCTACCGAATCCTTTTCTTTCAGAAACCGGCAGGCTGTCTGAGCCAATTCCGATTTTTCTTCCTCATACCAATCTTCCCGCTCCTGAAATTTTGGCTCGCTGGTATCCACCTGATCCAGCACTGCTCCGCCGTAGACCTTCTTGAGACAGCCTTCTCTTTCCAAATAATCCAGATCCCGGCGTACCGTTTCAGTAGAGACGCCAAAAAGCTCAGTTAGCGCGGCCACCTTTACCGCACGGTCTTTTCTCAAAAGTTCCATAATTTTTCGGTGTCGTTCTTCTGCCAGCATTCTATCACCAACCTTAGCTGTTTTTATTTACTTATTGTAATATTGCATGAATTATTTGCTAACTGGAAATTTATCGTATAGAACCCTATAGGTTCTATACTCCGTTTGTGGTGGTACCGACCCCCACGCCCCGGCTCAATTTTGCGACTCAATTTATTGAGTTGCCCAACTATTGAGGAAAAGGGCGCTGCTCAGTCGCCGCGGAGGCTTTGGTACGGGTCTAATAAGTGTTCTCCTAACCAAACGAAGAAGGAAAAGTTTAGTTTACAACCAGTACTGACGATTGTTTTGGCAGAAACTAATATTTTCTACTGCACTTTGATAGGAGCCAACTTTTAAGACCCTCTCTAAGCCTTCACGGCGTTTGAGTGAAGCGTTTTGTGTCCTTTGGCGCTCACCAAAGGACATCGGGGTGCCGGGGTGAAACGCCCGGCAAACTATTTGATATTGATAAAACAAATTTTGTTCTATCACAAAGGCTGTGGGGGGCGGTACTCCCACATAAAAAGATAAATTTCCGTTTAACTGACTCCATTTCGTGTCCATTATATCCCAGAGCTTTCTCTAAGTCAATATAAAACCACAAATTTTTGTTTCTATTTTTTGATTTATCTTTATTTCAATACAAAAACAACATTTCCCCTTGACAAATAACAACAAATACAATATAATTCCACACAAACAATATTGATTTTGGTTGTATTTTGAGGAGGTTGTCATTATGACTGATGCTGAAAAAATCCGTTTGCAGGAAAAATGGCAGAAAAAAATTTTGTTGTTTTGCTGGCTTACTTACGCGCTTTCTTATTTTTGCCGTACCAATCTCTCAATCGCTCTCCCGAAAATGAGCGAAACATTCCATTGGAGCACGGTTTCAGCTGGGATGATCGGAAGCGTCTTTTTCCTCAGTTATGGCTTTGGACATCTTGTGAACGGCTTATTGGGAGATAAAATGCCGATTAAAAAATTTATGCTTTTTGGCTTATTGGGCACCTCCTTTTGTAATCTTTTAATCGGATTTTTTTCTTATTATTGGGTCATTACGGCTGTTTGGATGCTTAACGGCTTCTTCCTGTCCACTCTTTGGGGACCCATCGTCCGGGCAATGGCCATGTGGTATGCTCCTGAAGAGCGCAACCTGCCTGCAATCATCATTTCCTTTTCCTCTTTGGCCGGATATCTAATTTCCTGGGCAGGATTGGGTATTCTTATCGAATTCACCTCCTGGAAAGGCGCTTTTTTCCTTCCCGGACTGGTTACGCTGGCCTTTTCCATCTGGTTTGCGGTAGGAATGAACGATCATCCTCAACAAATGGGACTGGACGACTTTACCTACAGCACCCTTCCTGGAAATGAGCATATTTCTCTTAACACTTCAAAGGAAGATTTGAGGCCTTCTTTTTGGGAAATCATCAAAAAGGAGCACCTGCTCTGTTTTTGTCTTGCGGCTATTGCCCAGGGAATTATCAAAGACGGCATTACCCTTTGGGAACCCACCATTTTAAGCAGCCTTTATAAGGCTTCCTCTTCTGTGGTTTCGCTGGCGTCCTCCTTGATTCCGATATTCAGTTTTCTTGGTGTGCTGCTTTCGGGTAAGCTGATGAACCGGTATCTGGGGAAAGAAAAAAAACCAGGCATCATCTTGTTTATCAGCACCGGTATTTTCTGTCTATTCTTTTATTTTCTATTGGGGAAATCCCTTTGGAGCGACGTGCTGTTTTTTGGTTTCATCTCCGCCCTTCTTTCCGGAATCAACACCCTGCTTTTGACCTTCATCCCCCTACGACTGGCAAAATTTGGATATTCTTCCAGCACAGCAGGTATCTTTAATTTCTGCGCCTATTTAGGCGCCGGGTGTTCCGGCATTTTATCCGGCGCGTTAGTAGACAACGGCGGTTGGAACAGCACCATCCTGCTTTGGTTCATTCTCTGTGTCGTCGGAGCCGCAGCGGTTTTACTAGGGTTTCGCGGGAAAAATCGTCATCTGAGCCCTGTTCATCTATTTGGAAAAAATCAGGTCTAAATCTGTCTTTTTGATCTTCCATTTATTACTTGGTGATTTTATTGCTAATTTTTTCTGTTTTTTGTCGGATTCCACAATATTTTTTCTTTTTCATCTAGTGTATACTCAAAATATGCCGGTCAAAATCAGAAAAATTTTCTGAGGACTATCTCCGGTTATCCTTTGTAAAAACAGACGGAGTGATTTTGATATGAAAGCTTACCCAAGACAGATACCCAAGGGTTCCCTCCCCGGTTATGAGACGCAAAAGCCCCTCTGGGAGCGTTTTGCTTCCCCAGAAGAAGCAGACCGTCCCAGAATCCGCTGGTGGGTTCCCTCCTCTTATCTGAGTAAAGAGGGGATCGAATTTGACATCAAATCCATGAAAGAAGCGGGATTTAGCGGCGCCGAGGTGGTCCCCATGCCCCGGTATGATATCCCCGGCCACAAAACGGTGGACTGGGGCACCGATCGCTGGAAGCAGATGAGCCTTTTTATGCTGGAGATGGCGGAAAAATATAACTTTACCATCGATTTTACCATGAGCCCCTGCTGGCCTCTGGCGCTTCCCAATATTACCGATCCTTCCGATCCGAAACAAGGTGCCCAGGTGGAGCTAAACGGGGCGTTTCTGGACGGCATTACCCGGTGGAATCCCTATCGGGGACAGGTGCCAGTATCCAGGGAAGCGGTGGAAAACGCCGCCTCTGTCAAAACCTATCCCCGCCTTGTAGCGGTAACCTGCGCGAAATATTTGGAAAAAGAACGCCGCATTTTGGACTATGCCTCCGCCCGAAGTTTAACACTGGGGGAAGAGGTAATCCCCTCTCCGGTTTCCCCTCTTTTCTGGGAGGTTGACTTTGTTCCGGAGGATGAGGGAGAATACGTTTTATTCGGCTGGTGGGAGCATCCTTCCGGAGAGCGCACCTGCGGCAATCTTCAGTTAGACCATTATGGGAAATACGGCGCAGAAGCTTTGATCCGGTACTGGGAAGAAGAACTTCTCCCCAGCTATGGAAGTCATTTTTCCAAAGTCGTCGCCATGTTTATCGATTCCCTGGAGTACCGCACCCATTTAGACTGGACTTGGGACGGCTTAAAAGAATTCCAAAAACAAAACGGTTACGACCTGGCGCCCTTTCTCCCCGCTCTCTACGATTCAGACAACACCTTCGGAAACTTTGTCGAATATGCTCATCCTGATTTCCAATTTGATCTCCACAGCCAGGAAATCTACCGCGACTACTGCGAATTTATGACCAGGCTGTATATCGAAAACCATCTAAAGCCCCTCACCGCTTTCTGCGAAAAACACGGAATCGCCATGCGCTACCAGACCGCCTACGGAGAGGGACTGGAACTGCTGCAAACCGCTATGCATGTCTCCATCCCCGAAACAGAAACCCTCTACGGCGGGGATATTCTGGATTTTTACCGCATTCAGTCCGGCGCCATGCATCTTTCTGGAAAAAAGATCTACTCTATCGAGGCATCCGCTGAAATGAACGGCCGTTCCAATGGAAAATTAAACTCCGGGAATTATCAGCAGACCTGGAAAAATCAGCTCTGGCATCTTCAGCGGGCCATGGCCTGCTGCGTCAATCAGGCAGTCTTTCACGGCTATTCCTACGAAGGGCGTTACGATGGAGAGGGGAACCAAAACGGATTTCTTCCCGGTGTACACTGGCCGGGCTATACCACCATGCGCTACAGCGAATTTTCCAATAACTGGGGCCCTGCCCAGCCAAACTGGATACACGCCCGTCTTTATACTGATTTTCTGGCCAGAAACCAGATGGTTTTGCGGGAGGGCAGTGCAAAAATAGATTTGGCAATTTACCATCACTGCTATGAAGAAACCATCGACTTCAACGGCGCCCAAAAGCTCTATGACGACGGTGGCTTATTGGAACAATCCGGCTATAGCTACGACTTTATCGGCCCCGCGTCTTTCGCTTTGGATTCGGTCTTTGTCACCGACCGTCAGCTTGCCAAAGAGCAGGCCGGCTATCAGGCGCTGATCTTCGACCATGTGGGGGATCTGCCTACTAAGGCCGCCAAGGATCTCCTCTCTTTCGCTAAAGACGGGCTTCCCCTTATTTTTGTGGGAACTTATCCCACAAAGCCGTCTTTCCATCTGGAAAGCGAGATCACTTCTTTGATCCAGGAACTAAAAGCACTTCCCAACGTCAGGCTGGTAGAAAATCGGCTGGAAGTAAAAGCGGCATTAGAAGAATTGGAGGTGTTCCCCAGAGCCAGATATCGGGAGCGAGCCAATCTCCTCACCACCTGCCGCCATACGGAGGAAGGAGATTATTACTACTTTTATCACTATGGAAATGTGGATACCTTCCCTCAGGCGGAACAAATGGGGCGGATCGATACGGAGGTCACCCTCCGTGGAGAAGGCGTACCCTATCTGTTTGACGCCTGGTCTGGGAAAATTGTCCCGATCCTCTCCTACCGCACTTCCTCTCAGAAGGGAGAGCGTTGTGTAACCGTCCCCCTGTCTTTAGACCGGAACGACAGCTGTATGATTGCATTACTCCGAAATCAAGAAGAAATCCGCCATCGAAAAGAGTGTTCTTTCTGCTGTGAAATTGGCCCTCACAAAACGCTTCTGTTAAAATCCCGAACCGGACATCCGGAGACTGTCTCCCTCTCTGACGGCACCAAACAAGACGTTCATTTCCCTGCCCTTCCGCCGGAACGCCGTCTTTCTGACTGGAACCTGTCTCTGGAATGCTGGAGCGACAGCCCCATTCCTTCTGAAAGTGTGAAAACCCTTCGCCAGATCAGCCATCTTCCTCGTCTCCTCCCCTGGAAAGAGCTTCCCGGCTGTTCTGCCGCCGCAGGAATCGGGACTTATGAAACGACTTTTGATTTAGATTCCGGGTGGGAAGAGCAGATCGGTTATGAGCTGCAAATCGGCAATGTCTGCGACAGCTTTAGCTTGGAAATCAACGGGATATCTGTTGCGCCAAATCAATGCAGCAGAACCATCGATATCGGTCCCTATCTCCACAAAGGACAAAACCGGCTGAAGATTACCGTAGCCTCTACCCTTTTAAACGCTCTCTTAGATTACGCCAAACGCCATCCCTATTATGACGAACAGGGCCGCCCGGAAAGACGGCAGCCCGAAGCCTACGGTCTATTGGAGGATATCTTTTTAGTGCCGTATAGTTATGCTGTTTTGTAGGAAGGTCATTTCCGCAAAACAGAAATTTATCTTCTGTGTGGGGGTGCCGACCCCCACGCCCTGGCCAACCTTTGTTCGCCCAAAGGTTGGATAAAGGGCGCCGCTCAGTCGCCGCGGGGGCTTTGGTACGGGTCTAACAAGTGTTCTTCTAACCACGCTAATAAGAAAAAATTTAGTTTATCACTCGGGCTGGAGGGCGTTTTGGCAGAAGCCGATATTTTCCGTTGTACTCCTTTAGGAGTCAACTTTTAAAATTTACACCAAGCCTTCACGGCGTTTGAGTGAAGCGTTTTGTGTCCTTTGGCGCTCACCAAAGGACATCGGGGCGCCGGGGTGAAACGCCCGGCAAACAATAAATTTCTGTGTTATCAAGAAAGCCCTCTTATTTTAAAAATAAGAGGGCTTTCTTTTGAATTTTTATTCTCGATTTAAAACAAATTTTTGAATCATCCTCATCACACCGTTTTCAGTATTTCTGGGCGCAAGGAATTTTCCGTACTGCTTCATTTTTTCCTCCGCGTTTTCCATCACAAAGCTATATTCCGCCTGCTGCAGCATTTCCACATCATTGTAGAAATCTCCGAACGCCATGGTTTCTTCTCGGGTAATTCCCAATTTTTCCTGTAAAAACGCCACTGCCGTTCCTTTGCTGACGCCTTTGAGCATAATGTCCACCCAATAAGGCCCTGACACCACCACATTGCAGCGCTCGCCAAACACACGCTCCAATACCGGATAGCAGTGTTCCGCCCCTCCCCGAGGATCAAAAATCGCAAACTTCAAAACCTCGTCTTGGATGGAGGCAAAATCCCTTAGTTGTTCCAAAACGCACTCCTGATTATAATAAGATCTCAGTGCTCCCTCGTGTTTTTGGGGACACGGCGTATGATAAGCAGACTTTTTGCCGCACAGTACCGGAATAATTTCCTCAATCGAGTCGCAGGTCTTGATGACTTCCATCGTTAGTTCCCGGGAAAAAGTACGGCTGTATTGAATTTGATCCTCTTTTATTAGAATACTGCCGTTATCACAGATAAAATAAATGTCTTTGAGATAATCCGCGAAATCCTGCCGAAGAATGGGATAAGACCTTCCGCTTCCCACCGCAAACTGTACGCCCCGTTCCTTTAACCTTTGAAGGATTTGGGGAAATTCTTCCGGAAGTCTTTTCTTTTCGTCCAACAATGTCCCGTCCATATCGGTTATAATGAGTTTGATCATCGCAGTATTCCTTTCTGAGTGAATTAGCTGGGCATGAGCGGCACCTGTTTTAGGCCGCCGGCCTTTTTGACAACAAAAAGTGCCGCTGATAACAGCGGCACCCCATAAGCATTAAAGCTGTGCAGAATAGTTTGGTGCTTCCTTGGTGATATAAATATCGTGGGGATGGCTTTCTTTCAAGCCTGCACCAGTAATTTTGATAAACTGAGCTTTTTCATGAAGTTCCGGAATGGTCGCGCAGCCGGTATATCCCATTCCTGATTTCAAACCGCCCATCAACTGGTAGACGGTATCCGCCAAAACCCCTTTGTAAGGAACACGGCCTTCTACCCCTTCCGGCACCAGCTTTTTGTTATTCTGCTGGAAATAGCGGTCTTTGGAACCATTGTTCATTGCGGCAAGACTACCCATACCACGATATACCTTGAAGCTTCTTCCCTGATAGATTTCCGTTTCTCCAGGCGCTTCCTCGCATCCAGCAAGAAGGCTTCCCAGCATGACGGTAGATCCACCGGCGGCAATCGCCTTCACAATATCCCCGGAATATTTGATTCCGCCATCAGCAATGATCGGAATGTCATATTTGGCGGCCATACAAGCAGCGTCATAAATAGCAGTAATCTGAGGTACTCCGATCCCGGAAACGACACGAGTCGTACAGATAGAACCTGGACCAATCCCCACTTTCACAGCGTCCGCTCCCGCTTCAATCAAATCTTTAGTCGCTTCTGCTGTCGCAACATTGCCAGCAATTACTACTGCATCCGGAAATGCCGCTTTTACTCTCTTCAAGCAGTCAATAATACCGAAGCTGTGTCCATGAGCGGAATCCAGCACCAACACGTCGGCCTGTGCCTTTAACAACGCTCCCGCACGCTCTAATACGTCTGCGGTTACACCGATTGCCGCCGCACAGAGCAAACGACCCTGTTTGTCCCTTGCAGTGTTGGGGTACTGTGTCGCTTTTTCAATATCCTTAATGGTAATTAAGCCCTTCAAATTGCCGTCAGCATCAATCAAAGGCAATTTTTCAATTTTATGTTTGCGGAGAATTTCCTGTGCTTCTTGCAGCGTGGTTCCTACCGGAGCAGTGACCAGATTTTCTTTGGTCATGACTTCTCTGATTTTCACATTATAATCATCTAAAAATTTCAGGTCACGGTTGGTGATAATGCCCACTAATTTGTTGTTTTCCACAATCGGAACACCGGAAATTTTATATTTCGCCATCAAATCATTGGCATCGTAAACAAAGTGATCCGGACCTAAAGAAAAGGGGTCGGTGATAACGCCGTTTTCAGAACGCTTTACCCGGTCAACCTCATCGCACTGCTGTTCAATAGACATATTCTTATGGATAACCCCGATACCGCCCTCTCTGGCAATCGCAATCGCCATTCTGGATTCTGTCACCGTATCCATTGCCGCGGAAACGATCGGCGTGTTCAGGTAGATGTCTTTCGCAAGCCTGGTTTTTACCGACACATCTGCCGGAAGTACCTCAGACTTTGCCGGAATCAACAACACGTCGTCAAATGTCAGGCCTTCCTTGACAAACTTATTGTTAAAATTAGTTTCTAACATATACGCACGTCCTTTCTCTTGTACCCAGATTACCACAATTACTGCTGTTTCGCCTTTTATATATTGTTTAATATTGTACCATTTTCAGCCTATCAATTTCAAGAGAATAAGCTGATAATTTATTTTACAAATTACCCCGCTTTTTGTCGCATCCTACAAAATATTCACGAATTTTTCTCTTTGATTTCGTCTGATAAATCAATAAAGGGGGAAAACGATTCTTTCCCCCTTTTCTTATCCCTTTGCCAATTGCTCCAGCCGGCCTGCCAGCTCTTTTAAGTCTTCTTTTCCATAAAATTCAATGGTAATGCTGCCTTTTTTTCGCTGAGCCTGTACCTTTACTTTCCGTCCTAATTCTGATGACAAAGCCAGCTCCATCTCTTCGTAAAAGCTGTCCCCTTTTGGGAACACCCGCTTTTCTTTCTTGGGATTTTCTTCCGATTTTGCCAGTTTTTCAATCTCCCGTACAGTCATTCCCTTTTGCATGACTCTCTGTGCCGTTTCTTCCATCAGCTTTTCGTCATTTAAAGAAAGGATTGCACGGGCATGTCCGGCGGATAAATCCCCGTTTTGGACATGGTTCCTCACCGATTGAGGCAGATTTAATAACCGCAGGGCGTTTGCAACTGCCGGTCTGGATTTTCCCACGCTTTTTGACACGGTTTCCTGGGTAAAACCGTATTGCTCCATTAGTTCCTGATAGCCCAGCGCTTCTTCAATGGGATTCAGATCTTCCCGCTGAAGGTTTTCAATCAGCGCAACTTCCATCGCTTCCTGGTCCGAAAAGTCCCGAATAATCGCCGGAAGTTCAGTCAGTCCAGCCATTCTGCTGGCCCGATACCGCCGTTCTCCCGCCACGATCTGATAGCCTCCGGAGGTCAGCGGACGAAGAATCAGCGGCTGTATCACCCCATGTTCCCGGATGGAATCTGCAAGCTGTTCCAATGCCGCCAAATCGAATTCTTTTCTCGGCTGATCTTTATTTGGGCTGATTTCACTGATCTTAATCATTTCCTGTCCATTTTCGCTGACAGAGGAGCTATTATCTTCAAACAAGGCTTCCAACCCTTTTCCCAACCCTGATTTTCTGGCCATTTCTTTCTCTCCTTTATTTGTTCTTCTTGATAATTTCTTTTGACAGATCCATGTAAGCCTTGGTACCCTTTGATCCTTTGTCATAGTACATCACAGGCTCTCCAAAGCTGGGGGCTTCTGAAAGCCGCACATTTCTCGGAATGACCGTTTTATAGACCTTATTGGGGAAAAACTTTTTCACTTCGGATACTACCTGCATGGTCAGATTCAGCCTGCCGTCAAACATGGTCAGAAGTACCCCTTCTACATCTAACGAAGGATTGTACTTTTTCTTCACCTGACGCACAGTCGCCATCAGTTGGGAAAGCCCTTCCAAAGCATAATATTCGCATTGAATCGGAATCAACACTGTATCGCAGGCAGTTAAGGCGTTTAAGGTTACCAGTCCCAAGGAAGGCGGACAGTCGATAATGATAAAATCATATGCTTCTTTCAGCCCCACAATCCCCCGCTTTAAAATATTGATCCGGTCCTCCATATCCACCATTTCAATTTCCGCACCAGCCAGTTCCATATTGGCGGGAATCAGATCCAATTTTTTAAAGTCCGTCTTTACAATGATTTCTTCTGCTTTCATCTCCTCGATCATCAGATGATAGGAGGAATGTTCGATTTTCTTTTTGTTAAAACCCAATCCACTTGTGGCATTCCCTTGAGGATCGATATCAATAAGCAGCGTTTTTTTCTTCAAATGGCCCAGACAGGCCGCAATATTCACTGCTGAAGTTGTTTTCCCTACTCCGCCTTTTTGATTGGCGATTGCAATAATTTTACCCATTCTTTTCCTTTCCCGATTCTCCTAATTTTTTGGATTGATCTGAGCGTTCTCTTAAAAGCTCGCTTTTTCCAGTCTTAAATTGTCCCTGTTATTGTTATTATAACATAATTTTTTTATTCTGTATTCTTTTCTCTTAAAATTTTTTAGAATTTTTGTTTCACGTGAAACAAAAGCTGCGCAGAAATTTTCTGCGCAGCTTTCCATTCGCTAAGGAATTTTATTGAAACGTCCGGCAGGACTTTTCAAACATTGCTGATTGCTATTTGGTGGGGATTCTGACCGTATAAGTGATATACCCTTCCTCGTCCTTTCTTTCACTGGAGGCCGGAATACCAGCATCTTTCATCGCCTGAATCGCTTTATTGATGGTATTGACAAAAAGGCGAACATCTCTAAGGATGGGAATTTTTCTCACCGTTTCTTTTTTGGCATTTCCCTCTAATACAGATTTGATATACTGCTCCATTTGAGCAACATTCCACTTCTTCTTTCCGGCTAAAAGAATCGCCTCTTTTCGCTGATCTTCCTGTTCCAACTTCAAAGCAGCCCGTGCATGGCGCTCTGTGAGTTGATTTTCTAAAATCAGCTGTTGCTCCTCCTCCGAAAGCTTTAACAATCGTATTTTATTTGCTACCGTAGACTGTGCCATTCCAAGTTTCGCGGCCACTTCTTCCTGGGTGACGTTCCATTCCATAATCAGCTTTTTCAGCGCGTTGGCCTGTTCAAAAATACTCAGATCTTCCCGATGAATATTTTCAATCAGGGCAAGTACGGCCGATTCCCGTTCAGTTCTAGTTACTACAATACAGGGAACATGGGTATATCCCAGCATCCGGCAGGCACGCAGACGACGTTCTCCAGAAATCAGCTCATAATACCCTTTATAGTGTTTGCGTACCGTCAAAGGCTGCAGCAGCCCATTTTCCTGAATACTTTGTGCCAACAGTTTCAACTGTTCTTCCGCAAATTCCGTCCGAGGCTGGGACGGATTGGTCTGAATGGCGTTTATTTCAATTGATAAGACCTTATTAACCACTTTTTCCTTTTTCCCTACTGTTACAAATCCCATAATCTTCTCCCCGTATCGTCCCAGTTGTTTCTTTTCTCCTTCCACAGCTTTGCTTTCCGCTTTTTTCCAGCTGATTTTTTCTCTGGCAACGAAAGCCGTGTTTTTTCTTCTGCCTTAACTATAACATGACAAAAGCGAAAAATCCAGATTTTTCCATCGACATCAACTTGGAAAATTCTCTGTCTTTTTCGCTTTTCGATCTTATTTGATCGGTTGTTTTTTCATTTTAGCCGCCATACGGGGATATTTTGTCGGAGTTTGCGATATTTTTTGCATGATCACAATTCCCCGGCGATTTCCCTCCGGAAGTTCATATTTTTTCACTTCCACAATCTTTCCGCCCATTAACTTGATTGCCTTCTTTGCCTCTTCCAATTCCTGTTCAATATCGTATCCTTTCAAGGCGACAAAGTATCCGCCGGGCTTGACAAAAGGAAGACAATATTCCGACAGTTCTCTCAGATGCGCTACCGCCCGGGCAGTAGCACAGTCAAAGCGCTCCCGCAGTTCTGCCTTTTTTCCAGCCTCCTCCGCACGGGCATGGATACATCTGGTTTCCATTTCTAAATGTTCGGAAAGCCCGGACAAAAACTGCACCCGCTTATTCAAACTGTCCAACAGGGTCATCGAAAGATCCGGACGAAGAATTTTACAGGGAACGGAAGGAAATCCGGCCCCTGTTCCCACATCGATCACCGAAGCTCCCTCCGGCAGCGGTACCGCATCCAAAAATAAAAAACTGTCCAAAAAATGCTTAATGCAGATTTCTTTCGGATCTGTAATCGCCGTGAGGTTGATTTTTTCATTCCATTCCACCAGATAGGCGGCATATCGATCTAATAGGGATAGCTGTCTTTCCTCTAAAGAAAATCCATACTCCGCTGCAATTTCTTTTAAATACTCTTTTGGAATCACGCTTTTTCCTCCCCGCTTTCCGTCTTTTTCCCTTGACGTTCCTGTTCCAGCCAAATCAGCAGAACAGAGATATCTGCCGGGCTTACTCCTGAAATTCTGGAAGCCTGTCCAATATTCAGCGGCTTTACTTTCTTGAGCTTTTCGATTGCCTCCAAACGCAGTCCGGAAATTTCTTCATAATTCAGGGTTTCCGGCAGCAGTTTGGATTCCATTTTCCTCATTTCCTCTACCTGAGAAAGCTGTTTCTTAATATAGCCCTCATATTTAATTTCAATTTCTACCTGTTCCCGAATTTCTCTGGACAGCTCCGGACGGTCCGGATCAAAGGGAGCCAAATCATCATAACTCAGCTGGGGACGCCGGATCAGCTCCGTTTCCCGCTGTCCGGTGGTCATCGGGGATGTTTCACGTGAAACAAGAAGCTCATTTAACTGCTCACTGGGGGAAATGGTGGTTTTTTTCAGCCGTTCAATCTCCTGATCAATCGCCTCTACCTTTTGCAAAAACTGCTGATACCGTTTCTCTGAAATCAACCCCAGCTGATAGCCCAGAGGCGTCAACCGCTTGTCCGCATTGTCCTGGCGAAGGATCAGCCGGTATTCACTGCGGGAGGTCATCATCCGATAAGGGTCCGAACATCCTTTGACCACGATATCGTCAATCAAAGTCCCGATATAAGAGCTTGCCCGGTCCAGCACAAAGCTTTCTTTTCCCTGGACTGCCAAGGCGGCGTTGATGCCGGCAATCAGTCCTTGGGCCGCCGCCTCCTCATAACCGGAGGTTCCGTTAAACTGTCCCGCACCGTAAAGGCCCTTGACTTTTTTAAATTCCAGAGTGGGCAAAAGATCCTGGGGATCGCAGCAGTCATATTCGATGGCGTAAGCGTTCCGCATCACTTCTATCTGTTCAAATCCCTTGATCGTCCGCAGAAAAGCCAGCTGTACGTCTTCCGGCAGAGAAGAAGACATTCCCTGTAAATACATCTCCTCTGTGTCGTCCCCCATCGGCTCCACAAAGAGCTGGTGGCGGTTTTTATCCGCAAAGCGCACCACCTTATCCTCAATACTGGGACAGTAGCGGGGACCGATTCCCTCGATTCTGCCGCTGTATAAAGGAGAACGATGCAGATTGTCCCGAATCACCTGATGGGTTTCCTCATTGGTATAGGCGATATAACAGGAAACCTGATTCCGAAGCTCTCCCTTAGTGGTAAAGGAAAAAGGCGTAATGGGATCATCCCCATCCTGCCGCTCTAATTTGGAAAAATCAATGCTTCTTCTATGTACTCTGGAGGGGGTTCCGGTCTTAAAACGCCGAATCGTAATCCCCTTTTCTTTCATTCTGTCTGTCAAACCGATAGAAGGCAGAGAAGCATCCGGTCCACTGGAATAAGAAACCTCCCCTACATGAATCATCCCTCTCTGATAGGTTCCGGAACAGACGATCGCGGCCTTTACTCCATAAACCGCTCCCAGCTTGGTAATCAGCTGTGTCACTCTCCCGGTTTCATCCAAGGTAAAATCTACGATCTCATCCTGTTTGATTCTCAAATTCTCCTGCTGCTCCAGAGCAGTTTTCATATAGTGGTGATATTTCCTTCGGTCAGACTGCACCCGAAGGCTGTGAACCGCCGGCCCCTTTCCCCGGTTCAGCATCCTGCTCTGCAAGAAAGTAGCGTCAGCCGCTTTTCCCATCTCTCCTCCTAGCGCGTCAATCTCCCGAACCAAGTGACCCTTGGCCGTACCGCCGATAGAGGGATTGCAGGGCATATTGGCAATAGCGTCTAAACTGAGGGTAAAGATCACCGTTTTTGCTCCCAGCCGGGCAGCAGCCAGCGCCGCTTCCACACCGGCGTGTCCGGCGCCGATCACCGCCACATCATAACATTCCATCTGATAACTCATATTCTATCTCCTATTTCCGGTTCTGACCGGCTTTGATTTTTTCTTCTGACTCCCCTGACAGATAGCTTTGCAGCCTTTGAGTATAGGGAAAGGCCTGAGCGGATTCCTTCCCGTAAACAGAATTCAGGGTATATTCCAATTCAATCCAGGTAGAGAGATCCGCCTCATTATGCTGGCAAACTGCTTCTAACTGATCTAATGCCTTTACAAGCTTTGCTTCCGGTGTGATACGTTCTTCCATTTCCTGGAATAACGCCGAAAGCCGTTTTCTTTGCTCACAAGGCAGTTCCTGCAACAGGGACTTGAGCCCTTCCTTTTCCTTCTGCTCGTCGGTTCCTGTCTTATTAAAAGAAGGGATGTCTCCAGTCACAGCCTCTCCAAAATCATGAATCAGACACATCTCAATGACCTTATTCATATCCAAATCGGAAAATTCCTCTCGCAAAAGCAAAGCCATTACCGCCAAACGCCAGCTGTGCTCCGCCACCGTCTCCCGATTGCCGAAGGAAGTCCAGGAATGGCGAAAGGTATATTTCAGCGCCTCTATCCGATGAAGAAACGGCACCAGTTGTTCCGGACTCATCTCGATCTCCCCCTTTTCGCCATTATTTTCCCACACAAAACTGATGGAACACCTGATCTACCACGGTATCGGTTACCCGTTCTCCCGTCAGCTCCAGAAGCGCTTCGATGGCTGATTCTACCGAAACAGTCACAGCGTCTAACGTCATTCCCATTTGCAAAGCGTCTACGCTCTCCTGAAGGGCACGCTCTGCCTGCTGGGCGCAAAGCCGCTGACGCTCGTTGGCAAGCATCGCGGCAGAAGGATCGATATGAGCAAACCCCAGCACCTCCTGTATCTGATCTGACAACAGTTTTATACTATCAGTATTATTTGCGGATATATATACTATATTTTGAAAATATTGCTTCAGCTTATCCTCATCCAGCTTTCCCTGCAAATCTGTCTTATTGATCACGGCAATGGCAGGCATCTTTTCCTCCTTCACCGCTTCCAGAATTTTTTCATCCTCTTCGCTTAATTCCACGGAATAGTCAAATACCGCCAGCACTAGCCCTGCGGTTTTCATCCGTTTCAGTGCCAGCTCTACCCCATATTGTTCTACTTTGTCATCTGTTTGACGAATCCCCGCGGTGTCCGCCAAACGGAGAACCACGTTGCCGAGATTCACTGACTCCTCAATGACATCCCTGGTTGTTCCGGCGATATCCGTAACAATACTCTTTTCACATCCCGCCAACAAATTCATCAAAGTAGATTTCCCCACATTGGGTTTCCCAACAATGGTGGTTTCAATCCCTTCCCGAAGGATCTTGCCGGTATCGAAGGTAGAAAGCAGTTCCCTGGCGTCCTTCAGAGCGCCGCTGAGAGACTGGAGCAAGTGTTCCTGTTCTACTTCTTCAATATCCTCTTCCGGAAAATCTACCCACGCCGCCAGATGCGCCGCTACTTCCAGCAGAGTTTCCTTTACCCCGTTGATTTTCGAAAACAGCGCGCCGTTCATCTGTGCCCGGGCTGATTTTAAGGCCTGTTCGTTTTGAGAAGCGATCAAATCCATAATGGATTCCGCCTGAGTCAAATTCATTTTTCCATTGAGAAACGCTCGTTTGGAAAATTCTCCTGCCTGGGCCATCCTGGCTCCCTGATCCAACAGCAGTCTCAAAATTTTTCTGGTAATCAAAATTCCGCCATGACAGGTAAGTTCTACCACATCCTCCCCAGTATAACTTTTCGGAGCGTGATAAACCAGAGCTACACCGTCGTCGATCTGATCCTTTCCCTCATAAAATCCGCCGTAGGCCGCGGTATATCCCTTCATTTGTTCCAATACTTTTCCCTGAAACGGGTGAAACACCTTTTCCGCAATGGAAAAGGCCTCCGGACCGGACACTCGTATCATCGATACCCCACCCATTGCCGCCGGAGTGGCGATCGCCGCAATTGTGTTTGAAGCCATTTTTCTGCCCCTTTCTTGTTACAAAGAAAAAGCGTGTCCGTTTCTTACAGACACGCCTGTTCCGAACATAACGGCTCAGCCGGCCGTGTTGTTTGATCTCTTACAGTTCAATTTTAGAATACAGTTTGGTATTCTTTTCCTCTTCCGCCATTTCCGATTTTAAAATTTCTTCCATGGTTCTTTCCGGCTGACGGGGCTTTGAGGATTTATGGTAGGAAGATCTGTTCCCGCCCTTTCCATAACTGCCTTTGGAGCGATTGGTAGGCAGAATCATAATCCTTCTGTTGGGCTCATCTCCCTTGGATTTCGAGGTCACTCCGTCAATATCGGACAATACCGCATGGATGATCCTTCTTTCATAGGGATTCATCGGTTCCAACATCTGGCTGCGCCCGGTGCGTTTCACCTTCGCGCTGATCTTTTTAGCCAGTTCTTTTAAGGCTTCCTCCCGTTTTTCCCGGTAATTGCCGCAATCCAAGGTAATTCTGAAATAGCTTCCCTCTACCCGGTTGCAGACAAGAGAAGTCAGATACTGTAAGGCGTCCAGCGTCTCTCCATGACGGCCAATTAAAACGCCCAGATCGTCTCCTTCCAGTGTCAAAACAGCGCAGTCGTCCTTTTCTTCTGTCTTGATTTCCACATTCCGCAAGCCCATGACATCGAGAATTTCTTTGATATAATTTAATGCGGCAGCCAATTTTTCGGCATTGTGATTTTCCTTTGCAGGAGAGGCAGCCTGCTGAACAGGTTCCTCTTTCGGCATTTGCTTTACAGCCTTCTTGACAGTCGGTTTTTCCTCCGCAGCAGGCTCCGGTTCCTTCACAGTTACTTTCACCTTTGCTTCTACCTTAATTCTGCCGAAAAGGGATTTTTTGGGTTTATCAATTACTTCTATCTCGCACTGGTCTGCACGGACGTCGAGCTCTACATAAGCCTTTGCCAGCGCTTCTTCCATTGTTTTTCCGGTGGTGATAATTTCTCTTGCCATAAGTTTTACCGTCCTCTCTACATCTTATTGATGCGGTTCCCCAATCATCTATTTATCATATTCGTCCCCATATTTCTCAGCCATTCTCTTTCTTGCCAAGGCAATGGCCTGACTAGCGCTTAAAGAGCCTTCTTCATCCGTTTCATTCGCGATTTTTTTCTGCTCGCCTTTCCCTGAAGACTGGGCCTGTTGCTGCTCCATAGCCGCTTTCATCGCCTGCTGATATCGTGACGGACGCTTTTTCTTGGTCTTCATTTCCTCTTCTACCTTAGCCTTCATCTTTTCTGGAGAATAAACCCGGTAAAGAATTACGGTCTGGAAAATAGAAAATACGTTGGAAACGATCCAGTATAAACCAACGCCGGTAGGCAAAGTAAAGGCAATCCAGGTAGAGAAAATCGGCATGATAAACATCATTCCCTTCAGCATGCCCATACCTGTTTGTTCCGCCATGCCGTTTTTCTTCTGCTGACGAAGGCTGACAAAGGATACAATCAGAGAAGTAACACCGGAAATAATCGGGATTAAAAGCAGCGGGAAGGTCCAGCTTGGGTTGGTCCCCAAATTGATTCCTAAAAAGTTCAGATCAAAATTCTGAATTGACTGAAGCTGATCACTGCTGAAAATACTGTTGAAAGCGGAGGGATCAACAGTGATATCCCCCACCTTTCCGGTTTGGATCGCATTGATGATCGGAAGCTCCATATAAGAGGATTTGACTCCCAAATCAGTCAATACTGTTGTTGCTTTGTCAATGATGTCGCTGGGAATAGAGAGCAAATGCTTCAGTGGCTTATAAACAACGTCGATGATACCGAACAAAACCAGCATCTGCAACAGCATCGGCAGACAGCTGGCCATGGGGTTATAACCCTCTTCCTGATACAGCTTCATCATTTCCTGCTGATATTTTTCTTTATTTTTACCGTATTTTTTTTGCAGTTCTTTCATTTTTGGCTGAAAAATCGCCATCTTCGCAGAAGATTTCTGCTGCTTTACATTCAGTGGGAACAACGCCAAACGGACCAGGAGCGTAAATACAATCAGCACCAATCCATAGTTCGGGATAAACCAATACAAAAACCTCATGATCCATCCCAGCGGGGTACCTAAAATACCAAACATTTGCCTTCCTCCAATTTTTTACATCTGTTCATAATTTCAATTTCAAAAACGCCATTCTATCACATTGCATATCGGGCGATATTCGGAAAATCTATTTTAAATCCACACCCTGAACTCCGGTATGACAATCATTTTTCTTCCTTTTCTTCTTTTTCCCGGCAGCCGCCCCGGAAAGGGACAAAATAAAACCGTTCCGGCACATAGTCAATCCCTCCCAGATTAAAGGGATTGCACCGCAAAACTCTCCAGCCGGCCAGCAAAACGCCCCTTATGAGACCGAATTTTTTCACTGCTTCCAGCGCATACTGGGAACAGCAAGGATAAAATCTGCAGCACGGGGGCTTTAAAGGTGAAATAAATTTCTGATAAAAACGAATCAAACAGCTGCCAAGCCATTTCATGATGATCCCTTTTCCTTCCGGAATTTCTTTTTTCTCTGAGCAGCATTTTCCTGAAGCAGAAACAATATCTGCTTTTCCATGATTTTTTCCAATTTCGTCGACTTCATCAGCGCCGTATCAGGCCGCGCCACAAAGACGATATCATACCCCTTTGGAAAAACAATCCGTTCCCGCACGGCAAGATAAGCCGCCCGGATGACCCTTCTCGAGCGGTTGCGCACTACTGCTGAACCAATTTTTTTCGAGGTTGTGATACCAATCTTATTTCCTTTCTGACGGTTAGGCACCAGATAAGTCACCAATACTGGATGCGCTTTGAATTTTCCCTGAAAATAAGCCCTTTTATATTCTTTATTCAGCTTGATTGTGACTAAGTTTTTCATCGCGTCCTGATGCTCCTTCAAAAGAATCCAAGGCCGTTTTCCAAAAAGGGATACTAAATAAATCGACCACAAATAATCTAACAATTAGCTGTGGTCGTATCAGTAGTTATGTAATTCAGGAAAAACGTAAAGACTCCTTACTAAAAATAAGGAAAAAACACGTTTAGACTGCAAAAATTTGCAGTCTAAACCAGCTTTTATTAGTAAGTCAAACTTTTTCTACCTTTTGCACGTCTTCTGGCCAATACTTTTCTGCCGTTTGCAGTAGCCATTCTTTTTCTGAAACCGTGTTCTTTTTTTCTGTGAATTTTTTTAGGCTGGTATGTTCTTTTCATTTTGCTATCCTCCTCCCAAAAAACGAGACCTGATTTTCCATTCTCCTGGTATGTTCAGGCTTTCTTTCATCAATAACGGTCACAAAATATACTAATGGTATATTTGACACCTAATTATTTCCTTTCAAAAAGGCGAAACCCTGCAAGTTAATAGTATAAATGATACAGTTCCATTTTGTCAATACCAAATTGTATTTTTTTCCATTGTTTTTTCTCTCATTTTAAAGTTCCTTACTGTTATGATCCTAAACTCAAAACAAAACCAGTTTCCTCTTCCGCTCAACAAAAATCTCTATTCCACTTTTAGGGGCAGAAAGTTGACAACCAGTTTTTTACCATCTAAAATACAAGCAGAAAAACACATCCCATTTTTATTTTCTACATTATATATAAGGAGTCCGATATGAACCATACAAACGAATTTTTGGCTTTTCTGGCAGTAGGATGCGGAGGATTTTTAGGAGCCTGCGCCCGCTATCTGATCAGCCTTTTGCCCATTTCAATTCATTTTCCAATTGCGACGTTGCTCACTAATTTTTTGGGAGCCGTCTTGATCGGCTTAATTACCGGGATTGTATTAGTAGGAAATCTAATTTCACCCTATTGGGTATTATTTTTAAAAACCGGAATCTGTGGAGGATTCACAACCTTTTCCACTTTTTCCCTGGAAGCAGTTACCTTATTGGAACAGGGCAGATGGAAATCGGGCGTTCTTTATATGATTCTCAGTCTATCCCTCTGCCTATTTGGTGTTTGGATCGGAAAGGAACTGGGGACACATGTTTTTCTTTCTGCCAAACGATAAAAAGAAAAAAATCAAAATAATTGGTTGTGTTTCGATAAAGAATATTTAATTGATCTCTTTCCTAAAAGCTGGTCCTGTTTTTGAAAACAGGACCAGCTTTCCTTTATGTATGCAAAATAAAATGATCATTTTTTAGAAACTTTTTCCTTGTTGTTTTCTTTTGCGCAAATTTTTAATCAACCATAAAATTTTTCCCGAAAAAAATCTAAAAATATCTCTATCCGAAAGAAGCCATTTGCTTGAAAAGCCAATCAAATTTTGATAAAATATAAAATTGAGAAGATTTATCGTTTCTAAACATATTTTTAACACAATTTTCCTTGTGGAAAATGTGGACAACTTATCACAGTAAAGTTTTCAACATTTTCCATACTGTTTTCAACACTTCTTTTCGAAGTTTTTCACAACTTTTCCATTTTGTCATGTTATAGGAGGTTTTTCAACATGGAATCCTTTTCTGAAGTGTTAAATCTGGTGAAAGAAAACTGCAAAGTCAATTTAAGCGATGTTGCGTTCAATTGCTGGATCAAACCAATCGAACCCCTTCGTCTGGTTGATGACAATGCTTATATTTATGTTTCCACATCCTTTCATAAGGATATTCTGGAAAAACAGTATTTAAGCAGGTTAGAAGAAGGCTTCACAGAAGTATTGGGATTTCATGTGAACGTGATCATTCAGACCGACGACGATATCAAGGATCAAATCGAGCCAAAGGATGCGCCAAAAGAAGCGCAGAAAAACAAGGCCAAAGAAGTACCTGACTATGCGCAAACCCAGCAAAATGAATTGAATGAATCTCTGAGAAACGGAAATTACGATTATACCTTCGATACTTTTATTGTCGGCAGTTCCAATAATTTTGCTTATGCGGCCTGTAAAGCGGTGGCGCAAAAAAACTCCGCGGCATATAATCCCTTGTTTATCCATGGCCCCTCAGGACTTGGCAAAACCCATCTGCTCTGTGCGATTAAGCATGAATTTGCTAAAAACAATCCCAACGCCAATATTATTTATGTCAACAGTGAGACCTTTACCAACGAATTGATTACCGCTATCCAAAATAAGTCGGTAGACGCCTTTCACAACAAGTACAGAAAAGCCGACATTCTTCTCATCGATGATATCCAGTTTATTGCAGGAAAGGAAAGCACCCAGGAAGAGTTCTTCCATACCTTCAATGAGCTGCATCAGGTTGGAAAACAAATCGTACTTACTTCTGACCGTCCGCCAAAGGATATCAAAACCTTGGAGGATCGTCTCAAAAGCAGATTTGAATGGGGTCTGCTAACTGATATCGGTCTGCCGGATTTTGAAACAAGAATCGCCATTATCAAAAGAAAAGCTGAACTGCTGAATATTACCATTCCAGACGACGTCGCTCAGTTTATCGCCAACAAATTGAGAAATAATATCCGTCAGCTGGAGGGCGCAGTAAAAAAAATCAAAGCCTATAAATACCTGGCAGGTTCCAATCCGTCCATCAGCGTAGCCCAAACCGTCATTAAAGAAATTTTAAATGACAATCAGCCGGCTCCGGTCACTGTGGAAAAAATCATTGAAGAAGTCGCAAAAACCTACTCTGTCACCCCGGATGATATCCGTTCCACCAAGCGTGCGGCTCAAATTTCCATTGCACGGCAAGTTTCTATTTATGTTGTTCGAGAAATTACCCAGATGTCACAAGCCGCCATTGGAGATGAATTCGGCGGAAGGGATCACGCCACAATCGTCTATGCAATCCAAAAAGTACAGAAGATCATCGAAAAGGACGCCCACACCAAAGCAATTGTAGATGATATTATTAAAAATATCCGAGATAAATAACAGTGAAAAAGAAAGTGGAAACTTGTGAAAAGGATCTTTTCTAAAAAATTTTCTGCAAATTTGTGTTTGCTTTTCCACCCAAAGAAACAAATCATTTTTTTGAATTTTCTACATTCTCCACCGGTGGAAAACAGAAAAGACTGCTCCAAAATCGAAAGCCTTTCCCTTCCACAAATTTCTTCACTTTTTCTTCACTTTAACCAACATTTTTTCACCACGAAGAACAATCCTTAAATTATTTTCAACTTGTCCACTATTTTGTGCACCACGAATAAACCCTTACAACACGCCACAAACCTTGCCGTTCTCGGCCTTCTCGAGGTTTTTCACTTTTTTCACTATCTCTATTACAACTACTATTTTATTATTATTCTTTTTATTATATCTTTTTTAAATAGTAAGGCTTTCTCATTTTCACTTATGAAGGATTTCCTTCATTGCCACAATTTAATCTAGAAAGGATGAAACCATATGAAATTTTCGTGCGATAAAAATTCATTATGTGAAACAATCAACAGTGTCTCACTAGCCGTCGCTTCCAAATCAACAATGGTAGCACTGGAAGGAATCTTACTCAAATGCAACGAAAATCAATTAACACTCACTGGTTACAATCTAGAACTGGGTATCATTAAGACAATCCCTGTCCAAAGTATAGAAGACGGAGAAATTATTATCAATGCTACCCTTTTATCCAATATTGTCAATAAAATGCCGGAAGGAGAAATTGTTTTTACTTCCGACCACAAACTGTTGACTGTAATCCGGTGCCATGAAGTGGAATTTACCGTTCTTGGTTTGAATGCGGAAGATTATCCGGAAATTCCGGTAATCAGCGATGAAACAGAATTTTCTCTGGAACCGGATGTGTTCAAACAAATGATCAACCAAACTTTATTTGCGGTTGCTCAGACAGAACAAACTCCTGTCTATACCGGTACGCTTTTTGACATTGCAGATCATACCCTTTCCATTGTCTCGGTAGACGGTTACCGCCTCGCCATGAAAAAAGAGAAAATTGCTCTTGATAATTCTTTCCAATTTGTCGTTCCCGGAAAGACATTGAATGAAGTACAAAAGCTTTTGACAAAGCTTTCTGCTGACGAGGAAGAAGAAAATAATATTAACATTCGGGTGTCTTCTAAACATATCATTTTTGAATTAGGCGGCTACCGGGTGATTTCCCGACTGCTGGAAGGGGATTTTCTAGATTACAAAAATGCGATTCCAAAGGATTCCAAAACCAAAGTCAAAGTCAATACCAGAGAGTTTATCGATAGCATCAACCGCGCTTCCATTATCATCAACGATCGCGCTAAGAGCCCGATTAAATGCGAATTTTCAGAAAATGTTGTGAAGCTCAACTGTGAAACTACATTGGGAAAGGTACAGGATACCTTCAGCGCTCAGATCGACGGGGACGATGTGAAAATCGGATTTAACAATAAATATATGTTCGATGCGTTAAAGGCAAGCGAATGCGATGAGGTGTTGATTGAAATGAACGGCCCTCTCTCCCCGATGAAGGTACTGCCTTTAGAAGGGGACGACTTCCTGTTTTTGGTGCTGCCGGTTCGCCTGAAAGATTAGTGTGAAAGAGGATGTCAGTAAATTTATGATCAAAGAGGAAATTAGAATCTCCACACCATTTATTAAATTGGATCAGTTTTTGAAATTTGCCGGTATTGCCCAAACAGGAGGACATTCCAAAGAAATCATCGCCCAGGGAGCGGTGTCGGTAAACGGGGAAGTCTGCCTTCAGAGAGGGAAAAAAATCTATCCGGAAGATATTGTGGAAATTGACGATTATTCCTTTACAGTCCTTTCCCAATCTCAAGAATAGTGGTATAATATAGCTATAAAGATTGGCGAGAAAAACGGCTGTCAGGAAGGATTTGTTTTGTGAGACTGACAAGGATAACCTTAACAAATTATCGCAATATTGCGCAGATGGAGCTTGCTCCCTGCGATACCGTCAATGTGATTTATGGTGACAACGGTCAGGGCAAAACGAATCTTTTGGAATCGATTTTTCTCCTGACTGGAAATCCCAGCTTTCGGGGAGCGAAACTGAATGAGTTGATTCAGTTTTCCCAAAAGCAATCTAAGATTACCGCGTTGTTCTCTGACCGGGAACGAGAGCAGAAGCTGTCCATCAAGCTGGGAACAAAAAAAGAGATTCTGTTAAATCAAGTGCCGCTGAAAAAGTATTCTGAATTGGCGGGACAGTTTTATTGTGTCGTTTTCTCACCGGAAGACCTGGATTTTGTCAAGGGTTCTCCGAAAAACCGCCGACGTTTTCTCGACTCTGCCATCTGCCAGATTACCCCTCAGTATATGGGGTATTTGGAGCAGTATGAACGCGTCTTGGAGCAGAGAAACGCGCTGTTAAAGGAGCTGAATCGTTCCCCTTATTGGAAGGATACCCTGGATATTTGGGATCTTCAGCTGTCGAAATTGGGCACCATCCTTTCCATTTACCGGAAAGATTACCTGGAAAAGCTGGGGAAGGTTTCTGCTGTTATTTATGACGGGCTTTCTTCCCAAAAAGAACAGTTTTCTCTTCACTACCTTTCTTCTGGCTTTGCATCTACAGAAGAGATCAAAAGCTATGAGGATCGTTTTATCAAAGACTACTTCGATCGGCTGCAGAGCTCTTTGGAACAGGACATCCGCTGCGGTTTTACCAATGTGGGAATTCACCGAGATGATATTGATCTTCTGATCAACGGTCTGTCCGCGAAAACCTTTGGTTCTCAGGGACAGCAGAGAAGCTGTATTTTGGCGTTAAAGCTTTCCGAAGCTTCCCTTCTTTATCGGGTAACCGGAGAAAAGCCGGTGATCCTTTTGGATGATGTGATGAGCGAGCTGGATGCCAGCCGGCAGGAATATGTGTTAAACCATGTGAAAGACCAGCAGGTGTTTATTACCTGCTGTGATGTCATCCATACCATCCGCTTGAAAGAGGGGAAGATTTTTCGAATTGAAGGGGGAGCCCTTGCGGAAGAAAAAGAATTTTCTTCTGAGGGATGATGAGAATTGCTTCCCAGAAAGGAGAATGGCCTTGTATCTTCATCTGGGTCAGGACGTGATTGTCCGGAAAAAGGATATTATCGGAATTTTTGATATTGAAAATGCATCCCTTTCCAAGCATACCAAGCAATTTTTGGCGCAGGCCACCAAAGAGGGACAAGTGTGCAACGTGACCTATGAAATGCCCAAATCCTTTATTGTCTGCGAAGAAAAGGGACGCACCACGGTGTATATTTCTCAGATTTCTTCCAGAACTTTGCTGAAAAGGGCGACGGAATTTGCAGTCTGACAAAAATAGATCGTTATTTGCAACCAGACAGAAATCATTGGATTGATATCAGCAACACAGAAAAACCGGGTTTGCCCCGAGGAGGATAAGAATCAAGATGGAAATGAAGAATCAGAGCTATGATGAAAATCAAATACAGGTGCTGGAAGGCTTAGAGGCTGTCCGGAAACGTCCGGGGATGTACATTGGCTCAACCGGCCCCCGGGGACTTCATCATCTGGTCTACGAAATTGTGGATAACGCCATAGACGAGGCGTTGGCGGGCTACTGTGATAAAATTACAGTAGAGATTCTGCCTGGGAATTTGATTCGGGTCACCGATAACGGACGAGGCATTCCGGTGGGAATTCATCCCAAAGAAGGTATTTCTGCCGCTACAGTGGTATACACCATCCTTCATGCGGGAGGGAAATTCGGAGGCGGCGGCTATAAGGTAGCCGGAGGGCTTCACGGAGTAGGCGCTTCTGTAGTAAACGCTTTGAGTGAATACCTGGAACTTCGGGTTTTTAACGGGGAACACGAATATTTCCAGCGCTTTGAACGAGGACATTATGACAAGCCCCTGGAAATCGTGGGAGATACCACCAAAACCGGCACACAGGTTCTTTTTAAGGCTGATGAAGAAATTTTTGAAACCATTGAGTATGAGTATGACATCCTGTTAAAACGTCTGCGGGAACAGGCTTTTTTGAATGCCGGCGTTCGGATTGAACTCACCGATACCCGGGATCCTGATCACATTCTTCAGGATAACCTCCACTACGAAGGAGGAATCCGCAGCTTTGTGGAGCATATCCATAAAACCAGACAGCTGGAAGTGCTTCACGACGACGTGATTTATCTGAAAAAAGAAAGCGGCGACTCTGTTGCGGAGATCGCCATGCAGTATAATAACAGCTATAACGAACTGATTCTGTCCTTTGCCAACAATATCCATACGGTAGACGGCGGTACCCATGAAACCGGCTTTAAAAACGCTTTGACCCGGGTATTTAACGACTATGGCAAGCGGCATGGGCTCTTAAAAGACACCGATCAGAAATTGACCGGGGACGACGTCCGGGAAGGGTTGACCGCCATTATCTCCGTTAAACTTACCGACTGTGAGTTTGAGGGACAGACCAAAGGAAAACTTGGAAATCCAGAAGCACGTCCGCTGGTGGATAATCTAGTGAGCGAGAGCTTAAATAACTACTTTGAGGAAAATCCGGCGGTAGTCCGGGCAATTTTTGACAAGGCTGTCAGCGCTCAGAGAGCAAGAGAAGCCGCAAGGAAAGCAAGAGAGCTGACACGGAGAAAATCTGTGTTGGAGTCCGCTTCTTTGCCGGGAAAACTGGCGGATTGTTCGGAAAAGGATTCCACCTATACCGAAATTTATATCGTAGAGGGAGACTCCGCAGGAGGCTCCGCCAAATCAGGGCGTGACCGTCGTTTTCAGGCCATCCTCCCCCTCTGGGGAAAGATGCTCAACGTAGAGAAGGCAAGGCTCGATAAGGTATACGGCAATGAGAAGCTGATGCCGGTGGTAACGGCATTGGGTACGGGAATTGGAGATGAATTTGATCTTTCCAAGCTCCGTTACGGCAAGGTCATTATTATGGCCGATGCGGATGTGGACGGTTCTCATATCAGAACCCTTCTATTGACCTTCTTCTTCCGCTTTATGCGTCCCCTGATTGAGGAAGGACATGTCTATCTCGCGCAGCCGCCCCTGTATAAACTCAGCCGGGGCAAACAGGTGCGCTATGCCTATTCCGACAAGCAGCGTGATCTCTATATTCAGGAGCTGAGCGGAGAGACCGGGGCGAAAGTGGATATTCAGCGGTACAAAGGTTTGGGTGAAATGGACCCCCAGCAGCTTTGGGAAACCACAATGGACCCGGAATACCGCACCATGATCAAAGTGGAGATGGAGGACGCAGCTTCTGCGGACGAGATCTTTACCATTTTGATGGGAGAAAAGGTAGAGCCCAGACGCGATTTTATTGAAAAGAACGCCAAATACGTCCAGAATCTGGATATTTAAGATAAGAGGGTAAAAACGTGGGTTTAGAATCGAAAAAAGATACATTTGAGGATGTCCTCAGCGAGGAATATCTGGAAAAAGAAATTGATATCGATACATTTTTGTCTCAGGACAAAGAGCAAGAAGAGGATTCCCCTCAGGAGGAGAAAGAACAGGAGAAAGCGGAAATTCCTGTTGCCGAAACCGAAGAAAAGGAAACTATCGAACAGGAAGAAGGTCCTTCTGAGGAAGAACCTGTTCCGTCCCAGGAAGAAAGCGATCCAATCGCGACCCAGGGGCTGGTGGGAAACCGCTTTGACCAGAATCCGGTGGGACAGGAAACTGATTTTTCAGAGGGCGGAAATGAATTAGAGGGAAAAGAGTTTATCAAGGTGGTCTATGGCTTTACCGCCGACGAGGTGAAAAAGGCTCTTCAGATCTTCCAGAAATTTACCCTTTACAAGAGGAGTATGATCTATTCCCTGATTATTGCAGTGCTGTTTTTCCTCTACCTTTACAGAATTATCGGCAGCCAGAATGCGGATAAATTCAGCATCTTTATGTGCGTGGTCATCGTTTCCGCTTTGGCTTTTATCTGGTATTTCCCGTTGATGCACATTAAACAGGTGGTAAAATCAGTAGTAAGTATGGAATATAAAGAGGAATATATACTAAAAGTATATGATTCTGCCATTGCTGTGGGAGAAGGGACCTCTCAAAACCTCTTTTTCTATCGGGATGGAAAAATCAAGGTTTGGGAGGATCAGGAGCTGTTTGTGATTGGAAACGGAAAGGAACGGGTTTTCGCGGTTCCCAAACGCTGTGTGGAAGGCGGAAAAGAGGAATGCCGCAGAATTTCCTCCCTGTTTCAGAATGGACTGGGCGACAATTACCGCTATGTTGGTTAAGGGTTTTGATAAAAGGAAAATGAATGAGACTCCTGTTCCGGCATCCGGCCGGGAAGAAAGGTGGAAAATAGATTGTATAACACAGATAATTCCAATGTAATTGCTGTTGATATTGAGAAAGAGATGAAAAAATCCTTTTTGGATTATTCCATGTCTGTCATTGTCAGCCGTGCCCTGCCGGATGTGCGGGACGGCTTAAAGCCGGTTCACCGGAGAATCCTCTACACCATGCATGAGGACAATCTGACGCCGGATAAACCCTATCGTAAATGCGCCACCTCTGTAGGGGACGTTTTAGGTCGTTACCATCCTCATGGGGATGCTTCTGTTTATGACGCTTTGGTGCGTCTGGCTCAGGACTTTTCCCTGCGTTATCCGTTGGTAGACGGACACGGAAACTTCGGCAGCGTGGACGGCGACCCGCCGGCTGCTTACCGTTATACCGAAGCGAGAATGAGCAAAATCTCTACTGAAATGCTCACTGACATCGAAAAAAATACGGTGGACTTTATCCCAAACTACGACGATACCAGAAAGGAACCAGAGGTACTCCCCTCCCGTTTTCCCAATATTCTGGTAAACGGTTCTACCGGTATCGCGGTAGGAATGGCTACCAATATTCCGCCTCACAATCTCTGTGAGGTCATTGACGCGGTTGACTTCGTGATGGACAACCCGGACGCGGAGTTGGGGGATATCATGGAATATATCAAGGGCCCCGACTTCCCTACCGGCGGTATCATTATGGGATATTCCGGGATTCGGGCTGCCTATGCCACCGGACGGGGCAAGGTGATCCTTCGCGCCAAAGCGGAAATCGAAGAAAAGAAAAACGGGCGTTTTCATATTATTGTCACGGAAATCCCCTATATGGTCAATAAAGCGAGACTGTTACAGAGCATCGCCAACTTAGTTAAAGATAAGCGGATCGAGGGAATCTCTGACCTGAGGGATGAATCGGACCGGGACGGTATGCGGATTGTCATTGAACTGAAAAAAGACGCCAATGCTCAGGTGATTTTAAATCAGCTTTTCCAGTACAGCCAGTTGCAGGAAACGGTGGGAATTATCCTGCTGGCCTTGGTGGACGGACAGCCGAAGGTAATGACCTTAAAAGAGATTTTGGATCATTATATCGATTTCCAGGTAGACGTCATCCGCAGAAGGACTGCCTTTGACCTGAAAAAGGCTCAGGACAGGGCCCATATTTTAAAGGGATTAAACGTAGCCCTTGATTTTATTGACGAAGTGATTGCGATTATCCGTGCTTCCAAGGATCAGGCAAGCGCGAAAGTCGCTTTGATGGAACGTTGCTTCAAGCCGGCGGAGGGATCTGTTCGGATCGGTGACGTGCAGTTGGTGGACTACGGCAGCGAGGGAGTCTATTTGGACGAAATCCAGGCCTCCGCTATTGTCGCCATGCGTTTAGGACAGTTATCCGGTCTGGAACGGCAGAAAATTGAGGAAGAATTTGCCGCTATTATGGAGCGGATCAAAGAGCTGGAAGCGATTCTGGCAGACCATCAGCTGGTAGTGGACATCATTAAGAAAGAGCTTGCGGAGATCCGCCGGAAATACGGAGACGAGAGAAAGACTGATATTCAGATGATCAGCGGCGAAGTGGATATTGAGGACCTGATTCCGGAAGAGGACAGCATCGTAACTCTCACCCACTTTGGGTATATCAAGCGTCTGCCTGCCATTGTGTATAAAACCCAGAAACGGGGTGGCCGGGGCGTATCCGGCATGACCCAGCGGGAAGAGGATTTTGTGGAGGAAATGTTTATCTGTTCCACCCACGACCACATCCTCTTTATCACCAATAAAGGCAGAATGCAGCGGATGAAGTGCTATCAGATTCCGGAGGGAAGCCGCACTTCCAAGGGGACCAATATTGTCAATCTCCTTCAGCTGGAGCCGGATGAAAAGGTTGCCTGCATGATCAGCGTCAAGGAGTTTAATCCAGACCAATATCTGGTGTTTGTGACCAAACACGGTATGATTAAGAGAACTCAGCTGAGCGCTTACAAAAATGTCCGGAAAAACGGCCTGATTGCGATTACCTTAAATGAGGATGACGAGCTGGCCTTTGCAAGGCTGACAAACGGCTCTCATCAACTGATTATTGCTACCAGAAACGGTATGGCCATCCGGATTGATGAAAACGACGCAAGGCCGCTGTCCCGTACCGCAAGGGGCGTGAGGGCGATTAAGCTTCGGGGAGACGACATTGTGGTCGGAATGGCAAGGCTCCGTCCAAATGCCACGGTAATGACGGTAACAGACAAGGGACAGGGACGCCGCAGCGAGATCAGCGAATACACCCTTCAGAATCGGGGCGGCTACGGTAAAATCAACTACAAAGTTTCTGACGCCAAAGGCTATGTGGTTGGCGTGAAGGTAGTTGACGATACTGACGACCTGATTATGATTTCCGATGACGGCATTATCATCCGGATTCAAGTCAGTGATGTACGGGTAATGTCCCGCTATGCTTCCGGCGTACGGGTGATGCGGGTGAACGAAGGCTGTAAACTGGTGGCCTTTGCCCGTCAGGAGCACGACGAAGACGAGGAAATCTCTCAGGTTGAGGAAACAGAAGAAAATCAGGAACATTCTGAGGAAGAACTCAAGGCGTTGGAACAACAGCTGGAAGAGGAAGAATCTCAGGAAACGGAAGAGACAGAAGAATAGATGGTGAATAAAAAGGGCTATCTGCGTCAATCAGCAGATGGCCCTTTCGCGTTTTGGAAAATTGAAATAAAAAATTTATATATTTATTGAGTTTTATAGTAAATAATGGTAAAATAGTTTTATCAAGAACTGTATCTGTGAAACCGTATCTAAGCCATTTTTATCATGGGCAGCAGGAAAAACAGAGAGGTGAAAGAAATGAAAAAGATAAAAAAGAAAAAGCTATTCATTTTTCTTTGCTCCGGAATTGGGGTTTTACTTATTTTTCTCCTCATTTTGTTCTGCTGGTGGTACGGATATATTCCGGAATGGGGAAAGTCGATGAAAGACCCGATGAAATCGGAGGCTTACCAGATGATATCTGACATGAAGACAAATCCCGATATGGAACGATCACGAGATGTTATTTATGATACGTTAGAAAAAGAAATTCCGGAAATGACGACACAGGTGCTAGTCGATGTCTACACCCTTTTCTATCGGGGTTATGACAATTTCTTGGTAGGAATTTATTCGAGCTGTTGTAATTTTCGGGATATTTATGTCAACAATTCCATTGATGAAATAGACGAGTCTCTAATGATCCATGCGTTGTTGGAGCGGCATGCTGCGGGACGTCTTTTGATGAAAGCCTATCAGGACTCGCCGATGTGGTGCGATGATGTCAATCATTATGGGATACTACAAGGATGGGACAATCGTTTCGGCCTTGCTTATCTGGAAATGATTTTAGCTCAGGAAGAAATCCAGCAGCATCTAACTCCTTGGCAAAAGGGGGCTTTGATGGACCTTGCGGATCAAAAACAGGAGGAGAAGTTTTCTAATCCAGATTATCCAGATGCGGAATACAATTACCTCTATACAGACACCTATGGATATCTGTATCAGGATTTTTTTGGCGCTGATTATGAGAATGACGAGGACTATTTTTGCTGGTTTTCAGATAGAGTGAAAGAACGCGCAAAACCTTTTGAGCATTTGCGATCCAGTGACAATTGACTTAGCTATAAAAAATAAAATCAATTTTTCGGATATCCCTTGTTGCTTCCGTCTCAAACAGCCCCGTGATTTGTTCACAGGGCTGTTTCTGTTTTTCCGCTCCAAAAAGGCTGCCGCGGCGGGAATCAGACCGCAAAAAGCAAGGTAAAGGAATCGTCGGTTGCAATTTCAGAGGAGATCGGATATGCTGAAGACGAAGGGAGGTATCCAGATGGACGCGAAAAAGCTGGGGATTTTTATTGCCGAAGTAAGAAAGGAAAAAGGGATGACACAGTCCGAGCTATCCCAAAAACTTCATGTGACGGATAAGGCTGTGAGCCGCTGGGAACGGGGCTTGGGTTTTCCCGATATCAATACTATCGAACCGTTAGCGGACGCTTTGGGAGTCAGTATCATTGAAATTATGAAGGGTGAGCGGGTCAAAGAAGAAAAAATGGATAAAAGAGAATCGCTCACTGTATTTCAGCAAACGGTTGATGTGATAAAGCAAAAGAGAAAAAAGAAAAACAGGATATTGGCCGTTTCGCTAACGGCGGCGTTTTGTCTGATTGGACTGATCTTTTTCTTCCCCATGAAATTGGAAAAACAGCTTGACGACACAGAAAACCTTGTTCTATTGGTAAACGAGATTCGGATAGAGGACGGGATGCCGATTATCGACCAATCCAACTATACACTGGAACCTGGTACGATAGAATTTGCCGCCTTCCAGAAACTGTTGGGGCAATATACCTATCACAGAAACTTATCTTCCTTTTTCCCCGAAGCGGAATTCAAGGGAGGGGATTTTTACATCTCGGTTTATTCCGGAGAAAAACTGCTCTCCTTTTCCCAGACCAATCAAATGATCATAGACGGACGCAGCTATACCCTGGGATATTGGGGCGTTCACGGCGGAGAAGAGCTTCTTTCCCAACTGGAGGAAATGGTGTCCCTTTTAGCGGAAAAATAAGTTTGACAGAAAGAATATTTTCCGGTATCCTCATAGAAAAGAGCCCTTTTGCGGGGTTAACATTGATAATTGGAGTGAGAAAACGTGAAATCATTCGAGATAAAAAGAGGATCAGACCGGCTGATCCTTCCGAAGATCAGCCTGGGAACCGTGATGGCGTGGAATTATGAGGATCGGGAGAAGTGCTTTCAGATCATGGACGCTTATTTTAAGGCCGGAGGAAGCTGTATCGATACGGCAAGAGTGTATGGAGATAGCGAAAAAATCGTGGGAGAATGGCTCAAAAAACAGGATCGGAGTAAGATCATCCTTTCCACTAAGGGAGGACATCCGCCGATTGAGGATCTCCACCATTCTCGTCTAGATCGGGAATCAATCCGGTCTGATGTGGAGGAAAGCCTTTCTCTGCTGCAGACAGACTATATCGATCTGTATTTTCTTCATCGGGACGATCCTTCCCTGCCAGTCAGTGAGATTATGCCAGTATTGCATGAGCTGGTAAAAGAGAAAAAGGTTCGTTTTCTCGGCGCATCCAACTGGACGGCGAAGCGGATCGAGGAAGCGAACCGCTTTGCGCAAGAGCGTGGCCTGACGCCTTTTTCTGTGAGCCAAATTCAATATAACTTGTCGGATACCACTCCGGAAATGGTGAGCGATGATACCTTGGTCTATATGACCCGGGAAGATTATCGCTGGTATCTGGAGCACCAGTTCCCGGTAATGGCGTTTTCCGCTCAGGCAAGGGGATTTTTCTCCAAATATCTTTTGAATCCGGAAAATCCTAGTATCGACCAGCGTATGAAAACCACAGAAAATCTCCGCCGGGCAAAATTGGTCAAAGAGATTTCCGAAGCTTCCGGGCAGACCGTTTCTGCTGTCGTGCTTTCTTATCTCCTCTCCAATCCCCTGCCGGTCAGCGCTGTGGTAGGGTTTAGCAGCTTGGAGCAGCTTGAGGACAGCCTTTCGGGACAGGATTTTCTGCTGACCCAACAGCAGTGGAAGGAGCTGGAGTCTATTTAGCATTTCCCTTATAATAAAACAGGACTTTATTTTGTTGATAAAGTCCTGTTTTATGGGAATGTAATCTAAAAGAAAAAATATTTTTTACAATATGCTAAAAAGAGGCAAAAAAGAAATGGGAATGTTTGTTCTATTATTACAAATTGTATATCCGAAACAAGATTTAACACTTTCAACATTCTGATTGTTGAAAGTGTTAAATATATAAACAAGAAAAATCACCGAAACAACAGAAAACAGAACAGCGTATTTTCTTTTTTTTACACCTTTAAACCATATTTTAAACTTTACAAATGGTTATATTGGTGAGGAGTGTTCTCACCCGGATTCCTTTAGCAGGATTCCAGCCCCCGCTTTTTCAATTCTTCTAACAGGAATAGCTGAAGACTCTTGAGCTTTTGATCAGAATCAGGGGCATTGAGAGGAATTTCTTCTACGGGAATTTCCAAAGCTCTGGCAAGATTAAACAGCCCGAATTGAAAGCTCCGTCTGTTTTCTTCTCCGTTCAGACAGGCGGAAATCAGGAAAGGAAGATGGTTTTCCTTTTCAATTGCCTCACGGTAATGTTCCAGCGAAAGCTCATATTCCTCTTTCCAGTCGGAGCTGCCCGCCAGAATCAGGCTGTTGAGTTCCTCTTCGCTGTTGATACCGCAGACACAGGTAGTAATCAAAGGGTTTTTCAAATTCCAGGATACGGCTTTGGCAGGAATTTGCAGATCCTTTTCCTGCCCCAGTAGTTGTTCCGCTCGACTCAGCTGATTGATTTTGCAGAAAGGAATGCCGTATTCATACCAGATCAGCGGCTTCATAGCGACAAAAGAAGCCTTTCCCTCATAGCCGTCAAAGGCTTTTTCCAATGCCCTGTTTTTGTAGTTATAGGCCAGCATAATCAGCTGAAATTCCGGGAAGGTGTCTGCAATTTTCCTTGCCAGCTGGTGATCGTGGCAGGAAAATCCAATGACAGAAAAGTCCCCTGCCTGCTTTCTCTTTTCCAGATGGTTCAGCACCTCTTCACAGGCGGCTTGATCGTAGCCCTCGTCTATAGCGTTAATCATAAAGGAATCCAGGTGATTTCCCGGCAGGGCGTTGAGCCGTTCCTTGAGCCATTTGTCCAGATATTGAACTGGGGTAAGCCCCGTCGCTTTCGAACCCGTAAAGGTTCCCAGCACCATGCCGTTGACATGGATCTGATCCCGTATCCCCAAGGGACGGATAGACTCTGAAAACATATCCACTTCGTTGCGCCAAGTGGTATCAAAATAAGTGATCCCGGCTTCAAAAGCCTTTTCCATCAAACCGGTGCGCTTTTTGATTTCCTCTCGGGTTACCTCGCCATAACTTGCTTCAAATCTGCCTTCCTCCATTTTGGAATAGTGGCCGCCGATCCCCACTTTTGACACTTTTTTTCCGGCGAGCAATTCATATTTCATGCTATGATTCCTCCTTATGCCAGTATAGTGGTTTTGATTTTGTCATACATGCTACCATTTTCAAAGCTGTCTTTTTAAATCAGTTTTTATTTTATCACAGAAACCAAAATATTTCTATTTTTCCATGAGAAAATTCAGTTAATTTTGAAAACATAAATAACATTTTGTTAAAAACTAAAATATTATACCAAAAGGAAATATTTTGCTTTCTCGAATCTTTGCTTAAAAATTTTTCTATGAACAGATCAGCCATCGACCCGTTCTGGCCGATGGCTGAAATTCTCATATTTGCTGTTGACAGCGGCCTGTATCGCCTCACATACTCCGACATACACATTAAAGCGGGATCACCGTCAGCCCCTTTTTCCGGGCGTAATGGACCGTATAAGCCGTGCCGCCGTAGCTTTTGCGTAAATAGCAGATACAAAAACCGCTGTAATCTACCAAATGCCGGTTCCTCTTTTTCATACAGTCACTGGTATAATGGGGAGAAACGTAGACAACTTTGTCAGAGCGGCTTTTGATTTCCTGATAAACCCTCTTGTCCTCTTCCCTCCAGTATTGATCCTGTTCCGGACAAGGAAGAACCAGAATCAGTTTGATAAAGGGATATTTTTTCTTTAATTCCAATACGGCTTCTGCCGCGAGGGTATCAAACCCCAAAGCCCCTCCTGCCCCAAAGTAAATGACCCCTTGTTGGATCAGTTTTTCGATTTCCTGTTTTAATTGCCTTTTTAGGCTGTCTAAAGACCCATTGGGGATACAGCGGTGACCGGTAAAACAGCAGGTTTTTTCTCTTTCCAGCAAATCCTTTTCCTCCGACTAATTATATTGACTATAAATTCAATTATATCTAATCAAATCAGATATTTCAATAAAACATATAATTATTTTAGACGAATTCTCATAGCCTATATAGTATGATTATAAAAAGGCGGTGAGAAATGTGTATGCAGAGGAATTTGCAAAACGTTTAACTCAGCTAAGAATCAATAAAGATGTATCAGCTCGTGATATGAGTTTGTCATTAGGACAGAGTGCTGGTTATATCAATGGATTAGAAAATGGAATTAGTTTACCATCCATGAATATGTTTTTCTGTATTTGTGAATATTTTAACATCACACCGATGGAATTTTTTGATCTTGAGAATGGCAATCCAAAGGAAAATAACGCGATTTTGGAAAATTTAAAATACCTGACCAATGAGCAATTAAAGAATGTTTCCTTTACGATTTCAGAATATAAAAAATTAAACCATAAATAAAAAGGCTCCGGTGACAGTTGAACAGGTCCAGGTTGTGCGGACAGCACCAAAAAAGGCCCCTGGTAGGAAAATTGAGTTTTAGGAGGAGTGGCGCAGCGTAAGCGGCGCCACTCCAGTTTTGTACTGGATGCGCTCGTGGTTGTAA
>CALWNT010000101.1 GCA_944382885.1 uncultured Clostridia bacterium
ACTAAATACAATATCAAAGCATTCTTCCGGGAAAGAGGCGTCCTCTATGGCACAGCGATGATAATTGATATTGGTAAATCCCGATTGTTCTGTTTTTTCTTTGGCAACGGCGAGCATCTTTTGGGAAAGATCGATCCCGGTGACCTCTTTGGCTCCCTGTTGGGCGGCGTATATGCAGTGCCAGCCGTAGCCGCAGCCCAGATCCAATACCCTTTTCCCCAGAAAATCAGGCAGGATCTTTTTTAGAGTCTGCCATTCCCCCGCGCCCTGCAGCCCCTCCTGAGAACGGCTCATCTGACTGTATTTTTGAAAAAAAGTCTCATTGTCGTATTTATTTTCTTTCAATTTTTTCACCGCAGCTTCCTTTTCTAATTTCCTCAAAGGGGCGCCGCGTCCTTGAGTCAAGGAACCCTTCAGCGCCTCTTTCCATTGTTTCCATCATACCATGCTGCCGTGAAAAAGTCTATTGCCCTGTTATTCCGAAAAATAAAAATATTTTGAAAAAAAGGGATACCCCTTTCCTTTAATTTTTGATATGATAAGAAAGAATCAGAACATCATTCTGTCCAATTGAGTAAAAAGGAGAAACAATATGAATCTTTTAATTTTGCCTGTAGGCTGGATGAATGCATATAACGGCGTTACGCCTCAAGACCCCTATCTTGGAATCAACGAAAAGGAAGCTTACAATTTTTCCCCCTACGATGGTTTTTGCTACGGCATTTCCAGCTTGGTTCCACAAATTCAGGAGGAAAAGCTGGAGGACGTTTTGGTCGTCTGGATTTCTCAGGATGAATATGAAGAATCCTCCGTCATTGTAGGATGGTATCAGCACGCTGCCATCTATCAGAAAGAGCAGGTGGAATATGATAAATACGCCATCGGCCGGGAACTGCATTATACAGTGAAGGCCAAAGCGGAGGACTGCGTTCTGCTCCCATTGGAGGAGCGCAATTTTACCGTTTCAGAACAGCAGAAGCAGAATCCGGAATTTCTCAGCCGGGTAGCGAATTATGCCCTTTCCTACCCGCTCGAGCGCCGGATCAATCTGGTTTACGATGAAAGGACGATTTCGGCGGTACTTCAGGACCCGGGGCTGAATTATGACGAATTGATGGAGGCCGGGGACGATTCTATCGAGGAAGAGGATTACTACCGTGCGCTGGTCTGCTTTAACACCGCTTTCCACCTTCAAAAAAATATCGACGCCATTTTTAATATCGCCTCCATGCTGGAAAGCCTGTTCTGTTTCCAGGAAGCGATTTTGGTGTTTGAAAAATTGCGGGAATTAGAGGGAGACGAGCCGGATACACTGGACAACCTGTTAAACCTTTACCTGCAAACCAGACAGTACGAAAAAGCCTTGGAGGTCTGTGACAATCTCATCGATCAGTCAGAAGAGGAAGAAGAGGTCTGCGGCCTGCTCTGTGCGAAAACCGATATTTTCACCGGCTTGGGTCAGATCCCTTTGGCGCTGGAATGTCTCGATTTTATCCTGGACCATTCTGACGACGAACTGATGAAGCAGCAGGCCGCGGCATGCCGGCACCAACTGCTGCACCACGACTGCGGCTGCGGACATCATCACGCAGAACACGGCGAAGCGGGATCGTGTTCCTGTGAACATGACCATCACTGTCATGATGAAACCTGCTCCTGTCAGGAAAACTAACGAGTTTTTTTAAACAAGAGATCGTAAAGAAAGTGTTTCATATCTATTGGTATTTCTGATAATGGATCTCAGATGCGGATGGATAAACAAGATAATTGGCATATATTAAGAAAAATGACAGCCAATTCATGAATGAAATTTTACAACTTTTCAAATTTATTTTGAAAAAGTAGTTTCCGAAAAAGCATTGTGCTATAATATTGAAAAGATAATGATACGGAGGCGGAAAGGGACAGGAATTGGTCGGCAGACACTGTCCTATTCTGCCAATCTCTTTTTAGAAAGCATGAAACGTGTAAGCAAAAATGATTTTTCATTTTGTAGGAAAGAAGGACTCTGCTTTGGGAAAAAAGATGTTGTTTGTGTTTAATCCTCATTCTGGAAAGGCGCAGATTAAAAACAAACTTTACGATCTTGTAGATATTTTTACAAAAGGCGGTTACGATGTGCTCGTACATCCTACCCAATACGGAGGAGACGCCAAAGACATTGCCAAGGAATACGCTCCATACTGCGACATGATTGTGTGCAGCGGCGGAGATGGCACTATCAATGAAGTCGTTTCCGGAGTGATGGAGCATCAAAACCGTCCTCTTCTTGGGTATATCCCTTCCGGGACAGTTAACGATTTTGCCTCCAGTCTGGGGCTTTCCGGCGATATGATCAAAGCTGCCCACGCCATCATTGAGGGACAGCCCTTCGCTTATGATGTAGGAGGTTTTAACGGCAGATATTTCAACTATATTGCGGCGTTTGGACTGTTTACCGATGTATCTTATCAGACGCCCCAGCAGGCTAAGAACGTATGGGGCAGGCTGGCCTATCTGATGGAAGGGGCAAAACAGATTTGGAATATCCCCTCCTATCAAACCAGAGTAGAATACGACGGCAAAGTGATTGAAGATTATTTTTTTGTAGGGCTTATTTCCAATTCGATCTCGGTAGGCGGTTTTCGTTCTATTGTGGGGAACCGTAATGTTTTATTGGACGACGGGGCCTTTGAGGTTACGTTGATTCGTACCCCTAAAAATCTGATTGATATACAGAATATTATCAATGCTTTGCTGAAAAAAGAGGAAGACTGCGAATGGTTTTACAGCTTTTCCGCGAAGGATTTAAAAATTTCCTTTGAAAATCCTGTACCTTGGACGCTGGACGGAGAATATGGCGGAGACCAGCTTGAAGTTTCGATTACCAACTATCAAAGAGCCGTACAGATTGTTGTTCCCAATCAGCCTACTTTTACTGAGCTGCCAGTAGTACCGGAAAGCGATTTTTTTGATGATGACGATGATGAACCGGAGTTTTAGACTGAAAACTCCGGTTTTTCTCTGACAAATTTCTGTAAAAATTGCCCAAAAATATCTTGCGGAAAGAAGAAATGACGAGTATAATAAACACCGTAAGCGAAAGTAAACGGCATGCAAAAAGTGTGGCATACCGATTTTGAAGGTCTGTATGCGGCTGCCGTGAAAGAGCGAAACATTCCGAGAAACAAGGGAGGTAACAATATGCAGAAAATGAAGGCGAAAATGGTATTGGATCGGGATTTCACCATAGCTCAAGTGGACAAACGGATTTACGGCTCCTTTATCGAGCATCTGGGCCGGGCTGTCTATGAAGGGATTTATCAGCCGGAGCATGCCACGGCGGACGAGGACGGTTTCCGGAAAGATGTTCTGGATTTGGTGAAGGAACTGAATGTCCCCATCATCCGTTATCCGGGGGGAAACTTTGTCTCCAATTTTTACTGGGAGGACAGCGTCGGCCCCCTGAGCCAGCGTCCCAAGCGGCTGGAGCTGGCCTGGCGGAGTTTGGAAACCAACGAGGTGGGGCTGAATGAATTTTCCAAATGGGCTTCCAAAGCGGGAGCGGAAGTGATGATGGCAGTCAATCTGGGTACCCGGGGGATTGAAGCGGCCTGCAATCTTTTGGAGTACTGCAACCATCCCTCTGGCACTAAATACAGCGATATGAGAATTTCCCACGGAGTCAAGGAGCCTCATAAGATCAAGACCTGGTGCCTTGGAAATGAAATGGACGGCCCCTGGCAGACCGGACATAAAAACGCCGACCAATACGGCCACCTTGCCAACGAAACCGCCAAAGCGATGAAGATGATTGACCCTACTATCGAGTTGGTTTCCTGCGGCAGTTCCAGCTCCGCGATGGATACCTTCCCTCAGTGGGAGGCCACAACGCTGGAATACACCTATGATGCGGTGGATTATATT
>CALWNT010000102.1 GCA_944382885.1 uncultured Clostridia bacterium
GCTCACCAAAGGACATCGGGGTGCCGGGGTGAAACGCCCGGCAAACGAATTGGTAAAACAAATTTTGTTCTATCATAAAGGCTGTAGGGTCGGTGCCCCCACATAAAAAGCTAAATTTCTGTTTATCCTTTTGATTGCATGATAGCACATTTTGTGGTAAAATACTGGTCAGAACAGGGCAATTTCTAGACAAATATTGCGCTTTTTGCGCAGGTTTGATAAAAAGAGATGGTGTTATGATTGCTTTTTATGAAAATAACAGGATGCCGCTGCGTTCCTTTCGAAGTGTGGATTTGAATTTCAGCGCTCATCTGCATAAAGAGGCGGAGCTTCTTCTGATGCAGGAAGGGGAGATTGCGGTAACGGTAAATGGAAAGCAGCATACCGCAAAAGCGGGGGATATGCTGGTGCTTTTCCCCAATACCGTACACAGCTATCAATCAAAATTCAGGAGCCGGGGAATTATGATTATTTTCGGCCCGGAGCTTGCCGGGGAATTCAACTACAAACTGACCCACTTTTTCAGCCCCTTCCCCTTGCTGCGGCAAAACCAAGTGTCGAAGGACGTGCCCTACTGTATGGAAGGGATTCTGAATACTGATGCCCAACCGGGAAATTTGAGTCTGATTAAAGGATATCTTTTGGTTTTGCTCAGTCGTGTGTTTTCTGCCTTAGAGCTGCAGCCTCTGCGGCAGGAAAAGGACTTTGATCTGCTCCATCGTGTGCTGCTGTATACTACGGAAAATTTTAGAGAAAGAATTTCTCTGGATCAGGTTGCGAAGGAATTGGGTGTAAGCCGCTACTATTTATCCCGTACCTTTTCACAAAAGGTGGGCTGCGGTTTAAATCAGTATCGGAATGCGCTTCGGATTGGCCTGGCGCAGCATCTGCTGGAAAATCCAAAGCTGTCCATCTCGGAAATCGCATTTGAATGCGGCTTTGACAGCCTACGTACCTTTAATCGGGTGTTTCGGGAACAGCTGAAGCAGACCTAGGGAATACCGGACGCAAATGAAGCAAAGGTAGATAGCCGGAACATACCCAAAGGGAGGAATTGAATTTGTTTTATGCAATCAAAAATCATCTCAGACCCTGCAAGAGTTTGGAGGAACAGGATATTCCTGTAGTGGGCGTTTTTACACCGGAAGAATGGACCTCGTTCAGTAGTCGGATTGAGCCGTTGAACCGTGCCAGAGAGCATCTGAAAAAGCGATTTTGTAAGCTGGAATATTATCCCGGTTATCTTTACGGAAGTTTTTCCATTCCTCGAAAAAATCCCAGAGAAGGTAACTGCTTTTTCTCCTTTTATAGTATGGAGGGGAATCTATATTTCATTGATGAGCATCGGCAGCTAAATACTTTAATTGAAAAAATACGAGAGCGAGGTCTTACCGCCAGCCACTATGATATCGGATATTTTTTCTGCGACTTTTTTGAGGTAATCCTCAAAGATGACCTGTTATATTTAGAAAAGCTAGAAGAAAGGTTGGCCAAAATGGAAGATTCTGCTTTAAAAGATGCGCCAGATGGGTTCGCTCAGCAGATGATTTTAATGAAGAAAACGATTCTTCGCTTTTACCACTATTACAGCGAATTACTGGATATGGGACAGGAACTAATGGAGACGGACCTGTTTTCCTCCCACACAAAAGCGCTGTTTAAACTTCAGATATCCCGGATTTCGAGATTGCAAAATGAGACGCAGATGCTCAGAGAATATGCCGTACAGATACGGGAGGTATATCAATCACAGCTTGATCTCCGGCAGAACAAAATTATGAAAGTGCTGACGGTCGTAACTACTATCTTCTTCCCTCTTTCGGTCATTGCTGGATGGTATGGCATGAATTTCCAATTCATGCCGGAGCTTTCCTGGAAATATGGCTATCTGTTTGTAAGTCTGCTGAGCGGAGCCGTGTTAGCGCTGGGAATCTGGATTATCAAGAAGAAAAAATTCTGGTAAGGCAAAATAGAAAAAGGAGAAAATAGACATGAAAAATATCGTTAACATCATTAACTTTGTCAGAGGGATTGAACCCAGAGACGACAGCGTGGATTTGCTTGGAACACTACGGGAGGAATTGAAGCTTTGCCGGCAGTACGGCTTTCCCAACACGGTTTTATTCCAGTATGACGCGCTGATTCAGCCTGAATATCAGGAGCTTGTAAAGGAATATCGGGATTTGTCCGAGCTTGGCCTTTGGCTGGAAGTGGTGCAGCCTTTGACGGAAGATACCGGAATCCCTTGGCGGGGTCGCTGGGGCTGGGATTGGCACAACGACGTAGGTTTTCTTATCGGTTATGAACCGGAGGACAGAAAGCGGCTGATCGATACAGCTTTTGCAAAATTCCGGGAAATTTTCGGATTTTTCCCCAAATCGGTTGGCTCCTGGCATATCGATGCCCTTTCGCTGGCCTATATGAACGAAACCTACGGTATTGTCGCATCCTGTAACTGTAAAGACCAGTACGGTACCGATGGATATACCATGTGGGGCGGGTATTATAATGGAGCTTATTACCCTTCTAAATTTAACATGTTTGCACCTGCCCAGACCAGAGAAAACCAGATCGATCTGCCTGTGTTCCGGATGCTTGGGTCAGACCCGATCCATCAATATGATTTCGGACTGGGGAAAAACGGAGACTACAATCCCAGCAACTGTCAGGGAGTCTCCTCTCTGGAGCCGGTATATGACCATTCCGGAGCAAGCAAAACCTGGGTAGAGTGGTATCTCAAGGAAAATTTCAATGGGAAAAGCCTTTCCTTCGCCTATACGCAGGCCGGGCAGGAGAACTCTTTCGGCTGGCCGGACATCAGCAAAGGGCTGCCCATGCAGTTTGAACTGTTAAAAGGAAAGCAGGCTCGCGGAGAAATCGAACTGCTGACCTTGGAACAGAGTGGGGAATGGTTCTTGAAAAACTATTCTCAGACCCCCTGTGCCGCCATGTGTATTGACAGCGACTACAGCGACCAGAAAAATCAGACAGTATGGTACTACAATAAGTATTATAGAACAAATTTATTACAGCAAGACGGAAAACTGTGGATCAGGGACCTCTATTTATTCGATGAAAAATTTCCGGAAAAGTACCTGACGGTGCGGGAGGAACAAAATCAGTGCGGATTTTATAATCTGCCGGTCATGGATGGCTTCCGATTTAGCTACGGAACGGTAAGGGCTGGGATTTATCCTGTTTGTAACGGAATACCGCTTGCGTTTGATGCACCCTATTGGAGCAAAACGGAGGGAACGGATACGGTATCGGCAGGTTTTGGAGATGAGCTGATTTACCGTATGGAGGAAAAGAATATTTCCGTCACCTGTAAAAATCCGGGCTGGTCGCTGTTTTTCGCCGTGGGAAAAGGGTTGGAGCTTCCCTATCGCCAAGTGTCTCCGAAAAAGCTGGAGCTGTCCTTTGCTGGGTATCTGAAGGAAGCGTACCATTATTCTCTGGCACTGGAGCAGGGAACCTTTTCGGAAACCCAAGACGGCATTTTGATTCTTCCGGAAGAGGGAAGGATTGTCATCAAGACAGCTTAAAAAAGAGGGGGATTAAAATATGAATATCATACCGCCGGCACCGCTGTTTCGGGACCCTATCTTTGATGGAGCCGCAGATCCAACTGTGATTTGGAACAGAGAAGAAAAGACCTGGTGGATTTTTTACACCGCCAGACGGGCGAATGGCTTCAACATCGGCGTAAGCTACTGCCATGGCACTCAGATTGGGATTGCCAGTTCCTCGGACCAGGGAAAAAGCTGGATATACCGGGGAACTGCCGAACTTCTGTTTGAACCGGGCATGAATACCTTTTGGGCGCCGGAAGTGATCTGGGCGGAAGGGGAATATCATATGTATGTCACCTATCTGCGGGGTGTGCCCAGCACTTGGAGCGGAAAACGGCAAATCCTGCACTATACCAGCGCTGATCTCTGGCATTGGGAATGTCAGGGCGTAATTCCTCTTTCGTCAGAACATGTGATTGACGCGGCCGTTTATCCGGTGGAAAACGGGAAATGGAAGTTGTGGTATAAAGATGAGGAACACCAATCTCACACCTTCGCGGCTGAGAGCAAAGACCTGTATCATTGGACAGTAGTGGGGGAAGAAATTTCCGATTGTCCCCACGAAGGGCCCAATGTGTTCAAGCTGGGAGGGGACTACTGGATGATCACTGATCCCTGGGAAGGCTTAGGCGTTTACCGCAGCTCTGACGCCAAAAACTGGGTGAGATGCCCCAATGTGCTGGATGTTCCGGGAACTCGAGAGGACGACGGGGTAATCGGAGGTCATGCCGATGTTCTGGTGCACAAAGGAAGGGCGTATCTGTTTTATTTCACTCATCCTGAAGTATCTCTGGAACAGAGGAGAAATCCGGACTTTGTCTGGGAAGAAAACCATCGCAGAACCTCTTTGCAGGTTGCGGAACTGAAGAAAAGCGGAGATCTTTTGATCTGTGACAGAAATAGGGTGGAAATTGATTTGTCCTAATGCTTAAAGTACCCTGCCGGATTAGAATTCGGCAGGGTACGGTTGTATTTTAGAGATAAACAGAAATTTAGCTTTTTATGTGGGGGCACCGACCCTACAGCCTTTATGATAGAACAAAATTTGTTTTACCAATTCGTTTGCCGGGCGTTTCACCCCGGCACCCCGATGTCCTTTGGTGAGC
>CALWNT010000103.1 GCA_944382885.1 uncultured Clostridia bacterium
CCAGGCTGCTGCATCGCACTTTTGTACGCTTCTCACTCCCTGTGGAGACTCCACCGTACAACTGAAAGTCCTCTGCGGACTTTACCGCGACCTGATCGCCGCCTCGTCCCAAGGCCATTTCCAGGGCCTGACGGGCATCTGCTTCATTCTGTTCCAGGCTTTCCGCGCCTGTTCCCACCCCGATAGACAGGGTGACCGGCACCCGTTCGGTAGTAAGGATATTTTTAGCTTCCTCTAAAATGGGGAATCGCTCCTCAATCATGCGATCAAAATAACGTTTTTCCAGCATAATCAGATAGCGATCCCGTTCCAGCCGCTCAATAAAGCCTTTGGCACGGTTGACCCGCTGCTCCAGCATGTGATTGATTTCACTTAAAATCCGGGTGCGCTCGCTTTCTCTGGCGTTTTTTACGATCTCCTCATAGCTGTCGATCAAAACCATCATCACCACCGGACGGGTCAGATGATATTGATCAGCGTTGATTTTCATCTGTGTCACTTCACTGAACAGGATCATGTGAAAATCTTTGGGATCGCTTCCTGTTGCAAAAGAATAAACCTGATAGTAACGGTTATTATATGGAATAATCGTCCCAGGGTGATGCTCCAAATCCTCTAGGGAACGATATGTAATCCGGCTGAGGGTAGCCCCAAAGCCGTCTTCTTCCAACACGTTGTCCCGAAACAAATCATTATACCAAATGATTTCCTTATTCGCGGATACCACCACCGCCGGCAAAGGAAACCGAAACATGTTCTGGGTGTTCTGCACATCCAGATGAGAGCCCATATTCAGCAAAAACCGCCGCACATCCCGATGCATAGTAAAAAATTTAAAGGTCGCATAACAGATGATTGCAAAGACGATCGGAATCGCAATAAAAAAAGCAAGAGGCTTATACAGATATGCGGCAATTAAAAGCAACAGACACGCAAGAAGCGTACACAGGTAAAAAGAACGGAATACCCAAAACTTTTTCTGTTTCATACAAACACCTCAGACACTCGCCAAGTCAAATTGGTTTTATTTCAACCGTTTTCCATCTCAGGAAACCGCCGAAAAACAAGCTTATTATGTCTATTATACTACACTTCCATAATAATTGGTAGTATCATGGGAGACCGCTTGGTTTTCCGATAAATAAAACTGGAAAGACTGTCCTTGATGTTAGTTTTAATCGTGGTCCAGTCTCTGATATGGTGATCGATGCAGCCATCCAGAGCATTTTTAACCACCTGTCTCGCTTCGTCCATCAGCTCTTCTGATTCTCTGACATAAACAAACCCTCTTGAGACAATATCCGGCCCAGCCATGCAGGCTCCTGTCTCCCCTTCAATGGTAGCCACAACAATAATCAGGCCGTCCTGAGCCAAACGCTTTCTGTCCCGGATAACGATAGAACCTACGTCTCCCACGCCAAGGCCGTCTACAAAGACGCCTCCTGCCTCCACGGTACCGATCTGTTTCATTTCGATGTTGTCCAGTTCGATTACCTGGCCGATTTCCCCGATATGGATATTGGAAACCGGAATTCCTGTTTCCTGCGCCAGGCGGGAATGCGCTCTCAGATGTTTAAACTCTCCGTGCACCGGCATAAAGAACTTCGGCTTGGTCAGAGACAGCATCATTTTCAGCTCATCCTGGCAGGCATGGCCGGATACATGGACTTCATACATTTTTTCGTAAATGACCTCTGCGCCAAGCTTCAGCAGATCATTGACCACTCTGGTCACATGCTTTTCATTTCCGGGAATCGGCGTAGCGGAAATAATGATGTAATCCTCGCTGGTGACCGAAACCTTCCGATGCTCTGAGCTGGCCATTCTGGCTAAGGCAGAAAGGGGCTCTCCCTGGCTTCCCGTCGTAATCAGCACGATCTGTTCAGCTGGATAGCGGGAAATAGAATCAATATCGATCAAGGTACCGTCCGGGATACTCAGATAACCCAATTCTACAGCTTTTCCCACGACATTGATCATGCTCCGTCCGGAAACTGCCACTTTTCGGCCGTACTTGACCGCACTGTTGACAATCTGCTGAATCCGATGAATATTGGATGCGAAGGTCGCCACAATGATCCGTTTCCCCACCGCATTATTAAACAAGACATTGAAGGTCTGTCCAACTTTGCTTTCGCTCATGGTTGCTCCCGGCTTTTCCGCGTTGGTAGAGTCGGAAAGAAGACACAACACGCCTTTATTTCCCAACTCCGCGAAGCGAGCCAGATCAATCATATCCCCCTCGATGGGAGAATAGTCCACTTTAAAGTCTCCGGTCTGAATGATCACGCCGGAAGGGGTATGCACCGCAATCCCCACGCTGTCCGGAATCGAATGGTTGACGCGGATAAATTCCACTGCCATACAGCCCATTTTGACTGTCTGACGAGGCGTAATTACGTTTAAATTGGCCTTATTTAACAAACCGTGTTCTTTCAGTTTCCCTTCAATCAATCCCAGAGACAGCCTGGTGCCGTAAATCGGGACATTAAACCGTTTGAGCAGATAAGGGATTGCGCCAATATGATCCTCATGTCCGTGGGTAATCACCACACCTCTAATTTTATCCGCGTTTTTTTCTACGTAGCTGAAATCAGGGATGACCAAATCTACTCCCAGCATATCTGCATCCGGAAATGCCAGACCGCAGTCTACAATGAACATATCCTGCCCACATTCATAAACGGTCATATTTTTCCCGATTTCATTCAGTCCGCCCAAGGGGATGATTCTCACAGGGGTTTTCCGAATTACTTTTGGGGCTTTGGCGCTCCTTGCCTTACCGGCAGTTCTGTTCTGGCTCTGACGGGCGGGCGTTTTTCTGGACTTTTCCTGCGTGTTCCAAAGCGCCTTTGCCCCAGAGGCCTTATCATCGTTCAATGTAATTTCAGGACGTTTCGCCCTGGTTTGCCGGGTTCTTTTCTGTTTTACCGTTCCTTCCTTTTGGGGAGTTATCTGTTCTTTTGCTTTTTCCGTATTCTTCAACACTCTAAATCCTCTCTTTTCCAAATAAATTTCTGAATTTTCCCGCCAAAATAAAACCTCTTATTTAGATAGCTCACTTGATCGATTTTTCCGCCATATCTCAATCGATCTAGTCCGATTTCTTGAAAACTCTTACAGCGGACCCTTTCTTTTTTGACGAATCAGATAAAAATAGAAATAACAACCAGACGGAACAAATACCAAGCTGTATTTGTTCCCCGCATCTTCTTAATTTCACAAAAAACAGACAGCGTCATTAACAAACCGAAAACATCAGCCATCCATAGTATGGTTATTTCCCGGTTTTTTAATCCAACTACGTAAATTCCCTCGTTTTCGCCAACGGCCGCGCACTGAAAGAAAACTTATTTCCGATACTTTCTCAGCTCTGCGCATTTCAAAACAGGAAATGATCACAACAACGGGATACCAATAAAGCCATCATGTTTTCTGTGATTCAATCCGAACAGTTATTCATTTCAATTTTACTTTTATTTCCACAGTATGTCAAGTTATCTGCATTCTGTCGTTTCTTTCCAGCGTTCCGAACACTTTTTCTCAGTTTATGTTTTTTCTGGAATTATTATACCTTTTTTCTGTTCTGGTCTCCTGTTTATCAGTATTATTCACCAATTTCAACTGGCGAGAAGGAGTCTATTCCTTATAAAATCCATCTCGTTTTCTTCTTGAAATTTTACAAATTATTCAAATACTGTAATCTGCGAATCTCTGAAAAGTCATATGGTTCTAAACGCACTTTCCTAAAGACGCAAAAAATCCCGTCCGATACTCGAACGGGATTTTCTTTTTACAGCTTGTCCTTCTTTTCTGATCGATTAAGCTTTGTTCACAGAACCGAACAGTTCCATTTTTTCTTTTACAGTAGCCTTGATTGCTTCAAAGCCGGGAGCCAGCAGTTTTCTTGGGTCAAACCCTTTGCCTTCCAGGTCTTTTCCTGCTTCGATATATTTACGGGTAGCATCTGCAAATGCCAGCTGGCATTCTGTGTTTACGTTGATTTTGGAAACACCTAAGCTGATTGCTTTTTTAATCATATCTTCCGGAATGCCGGTGCCGCCGTGCAGTACCAAAGGCATCGTGCCTGTTTTCTGCTGAACGGCATCCAGCGTTTCAAAGCTCAAGCCCGCCCAGTTATCAGGATACTTGCCGTGGATGTTTCCGATACCGGCAGCCAACATGGTAACGCCCAGGTCAGCGATCATTTTACATTCATTTGGGTCAGCGCATTCGCCGGCGCCAATTACGCCGTCTTCCTCACCACCGATAGAGCCGACTTCTGCTTCGATAGACAGTCCTTTTTCGTTGCAGATCGCAACCAGTTCTTTGGTCTTAGCGATATTCTCTTCAATCGGATAGTGGGAACCGTCGAACATAACAGAGGAAAAGCCCGCTTCGATACATTTTTTAGCTCCTTCATAAGAACCATGGTCTAAGTGGAGCGCAACCGGGACAGTAATGTTCAGCTCTTCCAGCATACCGTTTACCATTCCTACGACTGTTTTATAACCGGCCATATATTTTCCAGCGCCTTCAGATACGCCCAAAATTACCGGAGAGTTCAATTCCTGTGCGGTCAGCAAGATTGCCTTTGTCCATTCTAAGTTATTGATGTTGAACTGCCCGACAGCATAATGGCCTTCTTTTGCCTTGGTAAGCATTTCTTTTGCAGATACTAACATGAAAAATCCTCCTATTCAATTTACGGTTTGCACCGACGTCAGATACATGATGTTACACTGACTTTATTAAAATTTATTATATATGATGAAGCGGATAATTGCAAGAAAAATAATATTACGAGGGGGATTCTCCCCTAGAAAACTCTTAGCCTTTTCCCCTTCTATCACGATAAGCTTCTCATCTTTTCTCTTTCAATGCAAGAATGATTTCCGGAATCTGTAATCAGGAAAGGTTCCCCTTTTCCAACAGGCGGATGTAATGAAACAGATACTGCTGAGCGATTCCAGCACAGGGGGTATCGAGATAGGGAAAGCCCTCCGGGTAATAAGTGTGCAGCACCTTTTTCATCCATACATCCACCGGAAATGCCTCGGTGCGGTAAAATCCATAAAGCAACACACACTGAGCCACCTTCACCCCGACGCCGTAAATTTTCCGCAGCTCCTCTTCTCCGGTATGCAGATCCCCCTGGCGGATCCGGTCAAAATCTACCTCTTTAGAAGCCACCTTCCGGGCCGCGTCCAAAAGATATTTCCCCCGAAACCCTGCTCTAAGCGGCGCCAGCTGTTCGAGGCTCAGGGAAGCAAGAATCTCCGCCGAGGGAAAGCTGTATCCGTCTCCCGGCAAGGGCGAACCAAATTCTCTGCACAGGCGGGAGATGATCCCCTTGATTCTCGGAATGTTATTGTTCTGAGAAATAATAAAGGAGCAGATCATCTCCCATGGCTCCTGACGGAGAATATGAATTCCGCCTGCAAACCGAATCGCTTCCTGAAGCGTCTTGTCTTCAGAAAACCTGCGCTGGATTGCATGATAATCCGTATCAAAATCAAAATAGGATTTCCAAAAGGAAACGAACTCCTCCTCGCCGCAATGATAAAAAGTCAGCTCTTCCCCATTTTGAGAAATCCGCTGCACCCTGTTTCCTACAATTCCAAGAAAGCTTCCGTCCTCCTGCTTTTCCCAGCGAAAGCACTGTCCGCAGTCTAGGGTATCCGCCAAGGAAAATCCCTCTGCTTTGACGATAAGATCATTTCCTTTGAGTTGATACTCCATCTCCATTTCCTCCCTACTGTTACCGCTGTTTTTCCGCCCTTTATTATACTATTATAGACTAATTTCGTCAATTTTCTTCCCCCGATCTCTCCACTTTCTCACATACCATCTTGTGATAGGAACAGTATTTCTGTTATAATCAGAGCAGAACCATTTGATAAACGGACAGCCCCTTACGGGGGCGTAAAAGGAGAGAATCACATGCAGGACAGTATTTACACCATACCGATCAATGAGGTGTTTGAACCCAAAGACGGCTGCCCCATCTGCAGAATGCGGGACATGCTGGAAACCCGGGGAATCGACTATATTATGGGCGCCGCCATGATGGAGCCGGACGTCCGGATCGAAACCAACCGCCTGGGCTTTTGCAAGCTCCATTATGACAAAATGCTCCAGCAGAAAAACCGCCTTTCCTTGGCGCTGATGCTGGAAAGCCATCTGAAAGAAATTCAGGAAAAAGGGATCGGCAAATACGTCCCTGCCCCTTCCGGCGGACTCTTTAAGAAAAAAGAAACTGCCAAACCAGAAGAAACCTGCTTTGTCTGCTCGAAAATTGAGTGGGCGGAAGAACGCTTTTTCGACACAATTTTAAAGATGTACGGACAGTCGGAGGAATTCCGCAGCTTGTTTCAGGAACAGGAACGCCTTTGTTTCCCTCATTACCGTGAGCTTTGCGCCTTTGCTTCGGAGCGCATGAACAAGAAACTTCTTCCCGATTTTTTGAAGGATGCCGGAGCCCTCTGCCAAAAGGCACTGGACGAATTGAAAAACGACGTCTCCCATTACTGTAAAATGTTTGATTATCGCAACACCGGGGCGGAAGCCGACTGGGGAAATTCCCGGGATTCCATCGAACGGGCGATTGCCTTTTTGACCTCCCGGGAGCCGGAAAAGAAAAAATAATCGGTCGCAGTCTATAAGCGGACAAATTACTTCGCCATGCGCCTTCCCATTCCCGTTGTCAGGAATTGATTCGACTGTCTTAGAAAAAATCGCCAAAACTTATTTGAGAAACGGAACTCCGCAGGACTTTCCTGCGGAGTTTTTTATAGTTCCCCTATAATTTTGTCAAAAACGGATCTCCCTCTTTTATTCCTTGGGGAGGACGGGCAATAAAATTCCCTGTTTTTCCCACCTTTTTCCTTTTATTTGTAAAAAACAGACATACAAACAGATGTTTCTGTTTGCCTTTCCCGAAAACTTCAACTACAACATCTTGTAATGATACGTTTTTTGTGGATTTTTAGAAACCCGTATCATTTTTTCGCCTATACTCTTTGTATCATTTTGTCGAATTTCTTTTCAACATTCCCTCTATAAACTTTTTAAAAACCGTAGCTAAAGGACTTTTCCACTCTTTCCACTGAGTTTTCAACAGTTTTATCAAAAAATTTTTCCACTTTTTCCACTGAGTTTTCAACGGCATATTGACAGATATTTTTTTACAAATTGTATATTTCTCGTTTACAAAGTTCACAATTCTCTTGTAGCTCACAAAGGACGGAAAGACTGTCCTTGAGAAAATCATTTTGTGAAAGGGGTATGCCCGTTGATTAAAGGAGTCAACCGAAGAATCATCGAAATCCTGAATCCAGAAGATGTTTATTTTGAAAGAGTAATTTTATTTTTAAATCCAGACGTTTCCGCCGAGGAGCCCGCATTGGGAGCTCATACCGGGGAATATCTGAAAGAACTCACACAAATTGCCAAGCAGAAAAAGAAACGCGCTTTACCGCGCAGATGCCTTTCCCTGCTGAAATTTTTGGGAGGCGCCGCCGTTGGCGGAGGAATCGCCGCCCTTTTCCTTCTTTGAGTTTGTCAAAGAAGGCTACCGAAACCGAAAGGCTTTTTCTTTTCCCTCAATTCTTCCAGAAAAAAGATTGTCAAAATGATTCCTTTTATGTCAGTTTTATGATATAATAAAATGAATTATAGGGTTTTGCTAAAATGGCGCTTTCAAACTCTATCACTATAGAGGACGTCAAGCTGAAACTCCTTGTACCGCAGAGAAAAAATGCGGAATAATCTCAAAAAAGTAGGCTTATCTTATGAATAAATGGAATCACTCCGAGCAAACAGAACGCAGCGATATGATCGTCGGAAGAAACGCGGTGCTGGAGGCGCTGAAAACCGGCAAGCAAATTGATACCGTTTATGTATCTTCCACTGCTTCCGGCGGAAGCCTGAATAAAATCATCGGGCTTGCAAAAGAAAAAAAGATTGTCATCAAAACCGTCACCGTCCAGAAACTGGACGGCCTCAGCGGCGGCATCAACCATCAAGGAGTCGCCGCCGTCTGTGCCGCAGCGGAATATACCGAGCTTTCCGAGCTGTTAAAAGCAGTGCAGGAGCAGGGAGAGTCTCCTTTCTTCCTGATCTGTGACGAGATCGAAGATCCTCACAATCTGGGAGCCATTATCCGTACCGCGGAAGCGGTCGGCGTCCACGGAGTGATTATTCCCAAGCGCAGAAGCGCCACCCTGACCCAAACCGTCTATAAAACCTCCGCAGGAGCGGCCAGCGTAGTGCCAGTCTGCCGGGTGTCCAACCTGAAGCAGGCCGTTGAAGAGTTAAAGGCACAGAATATCTGGATCTATTCCGCAGATATGGACGGAACCCCCTGGTGCGAAGTCGACTATTCCGGAGGCGTCGCTCTGGTAATCGGTTCTGAGGGAAAAGGCGTCAGCCGCCTGGTTCGGGAAGCGTCTGATTTTGTGGTGAGTTTACCGATGAAGGGTCAGATCAATTCTCTCAACGCCTCAGTAGCCGCAGGAGTTTTGATGTATGAAATCGCCCGGCAGAGGCTGGGGATCAAAGCAAAATAGGTAAAGGTGGTGTGGCTATGCCCAGCGATAAATTCTCTGTAGACGAAATTTTAGAAGAGCTCAAAAAAAATACAGAAACAAACGCCCTGAACGCAGACGATGTGGAAAAATACGGGAAAGATTTCCAAAAATATGATACGCAGGCGCTTTTAGACGATATTTTAGGGCACCGTTCAGAAGAGACAGACGACAGCCCTGCTCCCGCTCCCGAACAGCCAACGGAGCCTCAGCAGAAACCCAAAGCGCCGGAAGCAGCTCTGCCTTCTGAAGAACTGAAAACAGAAAAAAATGTCCCTGTTTCCGAAACGCCCCACAATCCTATGCTGGATCTGACCTCTGAGAACGTTTTGCAGAATCTGATGGATCACATGAAAGAAGGAGCCTCCTCTACACCGGAAACGGAAAAAGCTCCGGAGGCTCAAACGGCGGTTCCTCCAACCGAGAAAAAACCTCCCAATATCCAGCAGGAGACTGTTACCGCCAAGAGTGAGTCCGAACCAGTTCCTCCTACTACCGCACAGCTCAAGTACATAAATCTGAAAAAAAGCCGAGAGCAGCTGGTCAAAGACTTTGTCTTAGACTCTGACTTTACCGATTCCTCTTATAAAAATCTTTCCGCTGAGGAGATCAATGCCCATCTTGCGATTCAAGCCAAAGAACCAGAAGAATCAGCCAAAGGGGATACTATCCCTCAGGAACAAGAAACCGCAGCGGACGAAACCTCAGAAAAAAGGCACCTGCTTCGTCAATGGAAAGACAAAATAGACGAACAGGCCGAGGAAGAACAAACGCAAATGCCCATCGAGGAGTTTACAGGAAAGGAACAGACAGAACAGATTCTTGCCGATTTGCAGCAGATGAAGCACTCTCTCCGGATTAAAGGATTGATTTTACTTGTTATTTTTGTGCTCAGTCTGGGGCTCACTCTCTTAAATGAGTTATTAGACCCTGTTCCAATCCTATTTTTGTCGGCGGCTGAAAACCCCATGCTCTATTGTCTGATACAGACCGTTCTTTTGCTAGGTATTTTTATCACCTGCTTTGATACGGTGAAAAACGGCATTACCGAACTAATCAGGCGACGGCCAGGGAGAAACGCCATCTACAGTATTGCCTTACTGGTGATGATGATTTTCTCCGTTATTCTTTTGACTTCTCCCGCCTCCGTCAATGAAGAAGCGGTACAGCTTTATGTCCCATTGACCGGGCTTTGCTTTCTTGCTATGACAGCTGGGCGTTTGTTGGGAATCAAGCGGATTTTGACTAATTTTCTTTTGGTATCCGGAGATTATGAGAAATACGCAGTCAATATTATGGAAAATCAAACTCTGGCCGAGGACTTTACCAAAGGCGTGCTGGATGACTTTCCGGTATTTGTTTATCATCAGAAAACGCCGTTCCTGTCTCATTTTTTTGATGAATCCTTCAGCGAGGATATTACCGACAAGGCCGCAAAATACACCGTTCCCATTCTCTGCGGCATCGGATTGATTACCTCAATAGCAGCATTTTTGCTGGGGAACGATATCTTTGTCTGCCTGACCATTCTTTCCGGGATTTTAATGGCAGGCGCGGGAGTGCTGACCTTCTTTGTAGTAAATTTCCCGCTTTATACCTGTTCTAAAAGCCTCTCGAAGCTGGGCGGCGCCGTATTGGGCTATCACGCCGTAAGTGAATTCAGCGACGTCAATTCCGCCCTTTTAGAAGCTACCGACCTGTTTGCTCCGGAGCAGGTCACATTATACGGCATCAAGACCTTTTCTACCCTGCCGGTAGATCAGGTAATTTTAAATGCCACCAGCGTGCTGTGCGAAACCAGAAGTATTCTCGCCGGCGTTTTTTTAAAGATCATCAACAACCGCAAGGATTTCCTCTCTCCGGTGGATACCATCCTCTATGAGGACGGTATGGGCATTTCCGCCTGGGTCAACAACAGCCGGGTACTGATCGGTTCCAGAGAACTGATGATTAACCACAATGTTCCTGTACCAGAAGAAGATTACGAGAAGAAATTCCTGCAAAAAGACCGCCAGTTGGTTTATCTTTCTACCGCCGGAGAACTCAATGCGATTTTTGTAGTGGGAATCGTAGGTTCTGAAGATACCCGCAATATGCTGGTCGATCTCTACAACAACGAGATTGCCTGTGTGATCCGTTCTGTCGATCCCCTTCTTACTCGGGAATCTTTGGGAAAAATCTTCGATATGCCGGACGATGCCTTCCGCATCCTTCCTTCCCGGCTTCAGAAAGACTGCTCTGATTTGTCCCAGACAGATCAGCCTCTAAACGGTGGCGTCTGCGACAACGGTACTTTCCCCGCATATCTATACGCTTTCCTTCTGGGGAAACGGCTCAATCAGTTTATTCGCTTAGGACAAATTTTACAGTATGTAGCCATGGGAGTCGTGATTCTCCTGTTTGCGCTGTTCACTGCGATTCCAAACGGAATCAGCCAGCTGAGCAATGTGACTCTGTGTATCTTTGAGGCAATTTGCCTGCTGATCTGTCTGTTTTTACAGAGGACCAACAAGCTGTAACGTATCGATACAAAAATTGATCTGCGAAAAGGAGCGCATCAGCTGATGCCTCCTTTTTCCATGACAGAAAATCTATAGAAACGGTGGTATTCCTTTGAAAGAAAAATTAGAACAGCTTCTGCTGACTGTACAAAAGCCCGGCCGTTATGTAGGCGGGGAAGTCAACAGCATCATCAAGGACCTTTCGCAAGTTGAGGTGCGCTTTGCCTTCTGTTTTCCCGACACCTATGAGGTAGGAATGTCCCATCTGGGCATGAAAATCCTTTACGGGCTGTTAAACGCAAAAGATTATTGCTGGTGTGAACGGGTATTTGCGCCCTGGATGGATATGGAGCAGGCTATGCGGGAGCATGACATCCCCCTTTACGGGCTGGAAAGCTTCGATCCTCTTTGTGAATTCGATATCATCGGCTTCACCCTCCAGTATGAACTCTCCTTTACCAATGTGCTCAATATGCTGGATCTGGGAAACATCCCGGTTTACAGCAAAGACCGGAAAGAACTGAAAAATCTGGTGATCGCAGGAGGCCCCTGTGTCTGCAATCCGGAACCCCTCGCAGATTTTATCGATCTGTTCGTGCTGGGGGAAGGCGAAGAGGTCACCATCGAGCTCACGGACCTCTATCGAAAAGCCAAGGCGGAAAACTGGGACAAACAGCGCTTTCTTCGCGCAGCTGCTCAAATCGGCGGAGTATATGTCCCCGCCTTTTATGAAGTGAATTATCACGAAGACGGAACCATCCAAAAAATCGAGGCAATTGAAGGCGCTCCTCAAAAGGTGACCAAGCGGATCATCCAGGACATGAGCGATACTTTTTATCCGGAAAATTTTGTGGTTCCCTTTATCGACACCATCCATGACCGGGCCATTCTGGAACTGATGCGGGGCTGTATCCGGGGATGCCGGTTCTGTCAGGCAGGTTTTATCTACCGGCCTTTGCGGGAAAAAAATCCCGATGTGCTCTGCACCCAGGGAAAGGATTTGTGCGAATCCACCGGATATGAGGAAATTTCCCTTTCTTCCCTGAGCACCTCCGACTATTCCGGCATTGCCGATCTGTTAGACGAACTGATTGACTATTCCGAAGAAAATAAGGTGAATTTATCCCTCCCCTCCCTGCGGATCGATAATTTTTCAGAAGATCTTTTGGAAAAGGTGAAACGGGTGCGCAAAAGCGGTCTGACCTTTGCGCCGGAAGCCGGTACCCAACGTCTGCGGGACGTCATCAACAAGAACATCACCAAAGAGGATATTTTCTCCTCCTGTAACATCGCTTTTGAAGGAGGCTACACCAGCGTAAAACTCTATTTTATGCTGGGACTGCCTACCGAAACCATGGCTGACTGCGAGGGCATCATTGATCTGGCCCAGGAAATTGTCGGGCTGTATCATCATCTCAACAATCGTCAAAAAGGGAAAGGGGTCACTGTTACTGTCTCCGTCTCCACCTTTGTGCCGAAACCCTTTACCCCTTTCCAGTGGTTCGGACAGGATTCTCTGGAAACCATTGTAGAAAAACAGATGCATATGAAAGACTATATCACCTCCAAACGGATTTCCTTTAAATATCACGCCAGCAAAACTTCTGTATTGGAAGCGGTATTTGCCCGGGGAGACCGCCGTTTGTGCGATGTAGTCTACAGGGCTTGGAAAAAGGGCTGCTATTTTGACAGCTGGGACGAACACTTCTATTTTGACCGCTGGATGGAGGCGATGGACGAGTGCGGCCTCACGGTGGAATTCTATGCCAACCGTCACCGGGAGTACGGGGAGATTTTCCCCTGGAGTCATTTGGACTATGGTGTCAGCGAAGCCTTCCTCCATCGGGAATGGCTGAAGGCTCAGGAAGCGAAAACCACCCCGAACTGTCGGGAACAGTGTGCGGGCTGCGGCGCCAATCGCTTGCTGGAAAGAAAGGAGGGGAAATGCGTTGAGTAACGAAGCCTTTAATCCCATGAACACGGCGGAAAATAACCGTCTGATCGCCCAAATGCCGAATATTCGGATCTTCTACTCCAAAAAAGGACGGGCGAAATACATTTCCCACCTGGATATTACCCGGTGTATGCAAAGAGCTTTAAAGCGGGCAAAGCTGCCAGTCTGGTATACCCAAGGGTTTAACCCCCACATGTATATGTCCTTTGCCCTGCCTCTGCCTTTGGGGTATGACAGCGAATGCGAAGCGATGGATCTTCGGATGACCCAAAAGATGGATTTTGAAGAAATCAAAGAACGGTTTAACCAGGCGCTTCCCCCTGATATTCGAGTCATTCAAGTGGCGGAACAGGTACATAAACCTCAGGAAATCGCCAAAGCCTCTTACGAAGTGACGTTTCTCTGTAAAAATCCCCAAGCCTTCTCCACCGCTTTTGAGGAATTCAGCAAAGTGGATGAAATTTTGGTCATGAAGCGCACCAAAAAAGGAACTAAACAGGTGAATTTAAAGCCGGAATTTTCCATTCTAGGTCAAGAACAGGGCGAGGGATTTGTCCGTTACCACATACTTACTACAGCCGGACAGAAAAACTTTAATCCCACCTTGCTGACAGATGCCTTTTTAGAACAGGCGGGGCTTGCAGACTCGACAGAAGTCAAAGTGCTTCGAAAACAGATTTTTCTCGGAGATGGAAGTATCTTTCAATAAAAAAGAAGGAGCGTACGCTCCTTCTTTTTTTGAGTCAATCAGTCATCGAACAATCAAAACGATCCCTCTGACCGCTTTCTAATCCTGATGAGGGGTATAGTTAATTTCCGCTTCTTCCTCTGTCCGCTCAATTTTAAAGATAACCGGACGCAGGCCGTCGTTGCAGCTGCAAATCGCCACCCCAGGCTTTTTGATCCAGTCCCCATAATAAAACAGCTCTTCGCCGCCGTGAGAAAGGGCAAATACATATTGATAAATCGCTTTCCACGCCTCGTCGCAAAATCCCTCCGGTTTCGCGTAATCGGCAAAAAACACGTCTCCCTCTTTCAGCATGGGACATTTTCTTAAATTATCCACTCCGTACTCTTTGGCCAACTCTGAGTCGAAGTGGCGTTTTAGAACTGTAATTTTACACTTTTTCATGATGAGATTCCTCCTTTTTCTATCTTAAAAGTATTAAAATTCCTTAATACGGTCTTTTGAAAGCCAACTATTCATTATTCTTTCTCTATTATCTGGACTTTTCTAAAAAATATCGGTTATTCACGATACGGCCTTTCATCCCAAAGGAAGGTTCAAAGGGAACATATTCATAGATTAACAGCATTTCCTCACCTTGCGCGCTTTCTGTCAATATATGGCCGTTTGGATCAAACACAGCGGTAGGGGCTGTTGGAAATCTGGAAATGCTATTGACTGATACGATCGTCATCAAATTTTCCATTGCCCTAGTAGACAGAAAAGCTGTGATTGATCTGTAACGATCCAAATCTTCTTTCTCGCCTGTGTCAGAAAACGACACAAAACAAAGTTCTACCTCTTCGCGATAAAGCGTCCGAAAACTTTCCGGAAACCGAACATCAAAGCAGATACGGAACCCGATTTTCACTCCATCTATTTCAAAAATACCCGTTTTTGTTCCCCTGGAAAAACTGGAACAATCCCACCCCCACAATGCCGTTTTATCATAAATATCCATTTGTTTTCCTTTGTCGTCGAAAAGTATGATGGAATTAAATCGTTTCTCCGCTTCAAACCGAATTGTTCCAACAGCAAGAAACATATGGTACTGTTTAGCCAAAATAGCAATTTTCTGCAAAGCATTTTCTATCTTTTCTTTTGTAACCCACTCTATCTGGGTTTCGACTGGAGGATATCCGCATAAAGCACATTCGTGAAATACCATCAGTCTAATCCCCTCTTGAGCCCCAAGCATAACTGCCTTAGTAATCACGGACAAATTTTTTTCAATCTCTCCCGTGCTTTTAAAAGGATATACTCCTATTTTCATGCTGTCGTACCTCCCAAAGCCATGCGGCACTTGTATCTACGGTTTATTTCTTTTAGTTTAACACAATGCTTTTCGTGATACAACAAATAAACGGTTCAAATGAAAAACACCAGAGTAAGATCTGCGATACTACTCTAGTGTTTTTTCTTTCTATTCCTGCCTTGAATTTACTAACAAGTCCCAATCTATTTAATCAGTTCTTTTCCACCCATATACATCTGAAGCGGTTTCGGAATATTTACAGAACCGTCCTCGTTAAGATTGTTCTCCAAAAAGGCAATCAGCATTCTCGGCGGCGCAACCACAGTGTTATTGAGGGTATGAGGAATATAATTTCCCTTTTCTCCCTTGACACGAATCCCCAAACGGCGAGCCTGAGCGTCTCCCAAGTTGGAGCAGCTTCCCACTTCAAAATACTTCTTCTGTCTGGGGGACCAGGCTTCCACATCGATACTCTTCACCTTTAAGTCCGCCAAGTCGCCGGAACAGCATTCCAAGGTGCGTACCGGAATATCCAGGGAACGGAAAAAGTCCACTGTATAGCTATAGAGCTTTTTAAACCAATCCATGCTCTCTTCGGGTTTGCAGACCACGATCATTTCCTGTTTTTCAAACTGATGGATGCGATAGACGCCCCGCTCTTCGATGCCGTGAGCGCCAACTTCTTTTCTAAAGCAGGGAGAATAGCTGGTCAAAGTCTGGGGAAGTTCTTTTTCTTCCAGAATCGTATCGATGAATTTACCGATCATCGAGTGTTCACTGGTACCGATGAGGTAGAGGTCTTCCCCCTCGATCTTATACATCATATTTTCCATTTCGGCAAAGCTCATGACGCCAGTCACCACATCACTGCGGATCATAAAGGGAGGAATATAATAGGTAAATCCCCGATCGATCATAAAATCTCTGGCGTAAGAAAGGATTGCAGAATGCAGCCGGGCAATATCCCCTTTCAAATAATAGAAACCATTGCCGCTGGTCTTTCTGGCGCTGTCCAAATCCACGCCGTTTAATTTTTCCATAATGTCGATGTGATATGGTACTTCAAAGTCCGGAACCGCCGGTTCTCCAAACCGCTCTACTTCAACATTTTCACTGTCGTCTTTCCCAATCGGCACAGAATCGTCAATGATATTGGGGATCACCATCATCCGCTCTTTGATTTTGGCAGAAAGCTCCTCCTCCAGCTGTTCCAATTCTTCCAGCTTTTTGGCGATTTCTCCCACCTGAGCTTTAGTCTGTTCCGCCTCTTCTTTTTTCCCTTGCCCCATCAGCATGCCGATCTGCTTGCTGATGCTCTTGCGCTGTCCTCTAAGGGTATCTCCCTGGGTCTTGGCCGCACGGAACTGCTTATCCATTTCCAGCACTTCATCTACCAGAACCAGCTTTTCATCCTGGAATTTCTTCTTAATATTTTCCTTGACTACATCGGGATTGTTGCGAACAAAATTCATATCCAACATATCGTTTTCCTCCTACCATAACTTCCGTTTCCTTTCTGCGTCCACCGGACATTCTCAAAAAGCAGAGATGTTTTTCTACTTCCCGTGGGATTTCACGCAATAAAAAAATCTTTCCTCCCCTTCCTTGGGACGAAAGATTCCGCGTTGCCACCCAAATTACCGCCAAATTCCTCCAGCGGTCTCTCAAATAACGCGATAAAGGGCGTCTCCCTCCGACTCATCGCCGGCTGCTCGGAAAGTGGATAGACCGGATTTCCCACCGGCTTTCACCTGCCGCCGGCTCTCTGAAGGTTCCTCCAACCGTCTTTTTCCTCAGATGCAGAAATAACTGTTTTCATTTATTATAATATAAGCTCCGCTTTTTTTCAAGTTTTTATTCCTATTCCGGTGCATCTAAGACTTTTTCACCGGAATAGGACAAATCTGATTGTTTCCTTTCCCCTCTTTTGCTATACTAAACCTATCATCATGAGTTATCTTTTCCCTTCGCGACAGAAAGGAGTTGCGTATGAAACAGATTACAAAAGCTTCTGTGATCACCCTCCGTATGGAACGTCAGGGCTTCTTCTCTCCATTGGAGGAAGTTGCTCTGCTTCAGCTGTTTTCTCTCTCTTCTCCGGTGAAAACGCCTTATTGGTGTGCGCCGGGACAGCCTCCCGGAATCGACTTTCGCAGCAATTTCGACAGCCAGTCTTTTTTCTATGACCTTCGTCAGGAACGCAAGATTCTCAAAGGGAGATATCAAAAAGGCGGCGTCCACTATGTGCTCCATAAGGATCTCCCCCTTTATGGATGTGCTTACCGCAAAGATCCCAACGCGTTGAGCGAAAAAGAGCTTTTGCTGCTGGACTTGCTTTCCAAAGAAGGTCCGATGACCATCCATTTGATGAAAGAATATACCGGCATGCTCACCAAGGAAATCACTCCTGCCCTCCACAAATTACAGGAACGTTTTTTGGTATTCGAAGACCAAGCGGACAATGAATGGGATCGGGCGTGGTATCTGTTTGAGACAGAGTTTCCCGAAATGGATTTCTATTGTTATTCTAAACTTTCTGCGATCAAGGAAATTTTACTGCGCTTTTCGCAGCTTCAAGTGCTCTTTACAGAAGAAATGGCAAAGTCCTACTATCAGTTTTCCGCAAAGGAGCTGAAAACCGCACTGGCTCAGCTGGTTGAGGAAAAACGTCTCCTCTGCTGCCAGGTAGAATGGGAGAAACAGCCTTGTTACGTTCGTCCGGAAGATCTCTCTGCGCTGCCGGAAGTAAGTTTCTTCCCTTCTATGCTGCTGCCCCTCGATCGGAACGACTTCCTCTCCCGGTCTTATGAATCCCAATATGGGAAAAAGTGGATGAGCCCCGGCAAAGAGGTGGTGCGCTATCTTCTCATAGACGGTGAAATCAAAGGAGCTGTATTGGGACATTTTTCTTTCTCTCCAGTAGAGCTTTACGATGTTCGGACAGATCTTCCGGAAGAGGAAATGAGGGGAAGAAAAGAAGAAATTCTGTCCGCTCTGGCAGAAATTTATGATCCGGAAGAAAGTCCTCTCATGTACTTTGACGGAAAGCCGCTTAAGTGATAAAAGCCGCCGAACCGATGATTGCTCACCGGCCCGGCGGCTCTATTGATTATCCAAGCAAAATGGTTATTCAGACGCGAAAATCGATACCAGATTATTTCTCGTCGTTCCAAGAATACATCTTTCTGAGTTCCTTACCGACTTTTTCCAGTTCATGCTCCGCTTTAATTCTTCTGGTAGCATTGAAGTGCGCACGGCCATTTTTGTTTTCTGCAATCCATTTGGTTGCAAAGGTACCGTCCTGAATTTCAGAAAGAACTTTTTTCATTTCTTTCTTGGTTTCATCAGTAATAATGCGTTTACCGATTTCGTAATCACCGAACTCAGCAGTGTCGGAAATAGAGTATCTCATTTCAGAGAAACCGCCGTGATAAATCAGGTCAACGATCAGTTTCATTTCATGGATACATTCGAAATATGCGTTTCTTGGGTCATATCCAGCTTCTACCAGAGTTTCGAAGCCAGCTTGCATCAAAGCGGTAACACCGCCGCAGAGAACAGCCTGTTCACCGAAGAGGTCGGTTTCTGTTTCAACGCGGAAAGTAGTTTCCAGTACAGCGGCTCTTGCTCCGCCGATACCAGCTGCATAAGCCAACGCCATATCAGTCGCTCTGCCGGAAGCATCCTGATGTACTGCATACAGACACGGAACACCCTTGCCAGCTACATATTCGCTACGAACGGTATGACCCGGACCTTTCGGAGCGATCATTACAACGTCTACGTCAGCAGGCGGTACGATCTGCTGGAAGTGAATGTTAAAGCCATGAGCAAATGCCAGGGTCTTGCCAGCAGTCAAATAAGGAGCAATGCTCTTTTTATAAAGATCAGCCTGTTTTTCATCCGGAACCAGAATCATGATGAAATCAGCAGCCTTTGAAGCTTCTTCAGTTGTCATAACGGTAAGACCGGCAGCCTCTGCCTTTGCCCAGGATTTGGAACCTTCATAAAGACCTACTACTACATCAACGCCGCTTTCTTTCAAATTCAGCGCATGTGCATGTCCCTGAGAGCCATAACCAATGACAGCTACTTTTTTGCCGTCTAACAGGCCTAAATTACAATCGCTTTCATAAAAAATCTTTGCCATTTCTATTTCCTCCTATCAGTATTCTGCAAACTTTATTCTGTACGGAAATCTGTTACATCTCCGTTGTTTACTTTATTATATATTGTATGATGTCTAATGTCAATAGTCTTTTTGAAAAATTTTTATCTTCTCCTTCTGAACGATATGGTATTAAGAAACATAAGTCCATCAACTTGCGCCTTTCTCCTTTTCTGGTATCAGACAAACAAAAAACAGTGGCAGACATTGTCTGCCGCTGTTTTTCATCTAAATCCAGTTTTCCCATTCTGTCACACCTATGCAAGCTAAGGAGATGTCTTCTACCCGATCGCCTCATTTCCCTTTTGCAGGGCAATGGTACCGGTACGGACTACCTCAATAATTCCATAAGGCGCCAACAGTTCCTCTAAGATCTCCAGGCGGTCTGTGGTATCCGATATTTCAATGGTAATGCTTTCGGGAGAAATATCTGAAATTTTAGACTGCATCACCCTGGCAATGTCAATAATATCTCCCCTGGTCTTATGAGAACAAGACACCTTCACCAGCATCAGCTCCCGGCTGATAGTCTCCTGCGGATGAAGCCGCTTTAGCTTAATGACGTCAATCAGCTTATTGAGCTGTTTTTCCACCTGCTCCACTGTATAGTCGTCCCCATTGACGATAATGGTGATGCGGGATATGGTGGGATCATCGGTAATCCCTACCGCCAAACTATCGATATTAAATCCTCTTCTGGAAAACAGCCCCGAGATCCTGGACAGGACGCCGGCATGGTTTTCTACTAAAATTGAAATGGTATGTTTCATTGTTCCTGCCTCCTGTCTTACAGTGTTGATTCATCCGGGCTGACCATGCATTCCAACAAATAGGGTCCATCCGCCTTTAACATCTCATCAATCGCCCCGGAAGCCTCTTCCATGGAATGGATTTTTCTGGAACGAATTCCGTAAGTCCCGGCCAATGCGGCAATATCAGGGCTTCCGTCCAAAAATACCGCGGTTTCATTACCGGCATAAAAATTGGTCTGCAATTCCCGCACCATTCCCAGCCGGTTGTTGGTCATCACAATCATCTTCACAGGGATCTCATTCTGTTTAATGGTACCTAATTCCATCATCTGCATCTGGAAGGAACCGTCCCCGCAGATAGAAATTACCTCTGAAGCGCCTGCCAATTTAGCGCCTACCGCTGCCGGGATCGAATATCCCATCGTTCCCATTCCGCCTGATGTGAGAAAACGACCGTTTTTGACTTTAAAATGGTTGGCGGCCCAAATTTGATTCTGTCCCACGTCGGCTACTAACACCGCCCGCTCTGATGCCTTTTGAGACAGCAGACGGATAAATGCCTTGGGATTCAAATACCCTTCATAATATTTTTCTTTCAGCTTTCGCTCGTTGCGAATCTCGCACAGATACTGCGTCCATTCGCTTCCTTCGTGGCTCGCTACCTTCGCCGCCATTTCGCCGAGGACGTTTTTCAAATCTCCTACGATGGGAATATCCGCATCTAAATTTTTCCCGATCTCCGCCGGGTCAATATCGATATGGATTACCTTGGTGCTCTCGTTTACCTTTTTGGGAGAACGAACCGCGCGATCCGCTGCGCGGGCGCCCAGCAAGATCAACAGATCCGCTTCATGAAGGGCTATATTAGCCTCTTTCACTCCATGCATCCCCAGCATGCCGAAATACATCGGATCTTCTCCTGGAAGAGCGCCGATGCCCATCATAGTGCTCACCACTGGAATACAGGAAGCCTTGGCAAAGTCCAAAAATTCCTTCTGGGCATTGGAGACAAATATTCCTCCACCTGCGCAGATCAACGGCTTATGAGCATTTTTTATCGCGGTCAGCGCCCGTTTCACCTGCCCTGGATGTCCGTTCACATTGGGTTTATAGCTTCTCATTTGAATTTCTTTCGGATACTGAAAACGGATCTTCACATTTTGGACATCCATCGGAATATCAATCAGAACCGGGCCCGGACGTCCTGTGCCAGCCAGATAAAAGGCCTCTTTAAATACTCGGGCAATCTGATTGGGGTCCTTGACAATATAACTGTATTTGGTAAAGGGCTCTGCCGCCCCGGTAATATCTGCTTCCTGAAAAGCGTCACTGCCCAGCTGTTCGCTGGAAACCTGTCCGGTGATAATCACCATCGGGATGGAATCCATATAGGCTGTCGCGATAGCGGTAATCAAATTTAAAGCACCAGGACCAGACGTCGCCACACAGACTGCCGGCTTGCCGGTAATTCTGGCATAGCCATTGGCGGCATGCCCAGCATTTTGCTCCTGACGTACTAAAACATGTCGAATCGAACTATTGGACAAAGCGTCATAAAAAGGGCATATAGCAGCGCCCGGATAGCCGAAGACGACTGATATCTTCTCCTCTTCTAGACATCTGACCATCGCTTGTGCAACTGTTATCATCAAAACACCCTCTCTGCGGCTTTGCCGCTAAATATTCTCTCTCTGCCGCACCATCGGCAGAGGGATTGTTTTTTATTATACTGGATTTTTCTTTTGAATGCAATGGTTCCAAGCAGCTAGAAACAGAAATTTATGTTTCTATTTAAAAAGAACTTTTTCTCTATCACTTTCTTTCAGAGAAAGAAGAAAACTATGCGGGGAGCCGCCCCGCACGCGGCCTACTTTTGATGTCCAAAAGTAGGCAAAAGGACATTCCTCAAACGCCGGAATGGCTTATTACGGGTCTTTGAAGTTAGCTCCTAACGGAGTACAACGAA
>CALWNT010000104.1 GCA_944382885.1 uncultured Clostridia bacterium
GTGAAGCGTTTTGCCTACTTTGACGCTGATCAAAGTAGGCCGCGTGCGGGGCGGCTCCCCGCATAGCTTTCTTCTTTCTCTGAAAGAAAGTGATAGAGAAAAAGTTCTTTTTAAATAGAAAGATAAATTTCTGTTTATCGTTTGGACTGAATATCTCTCCTTTCCCTATCTCTTTAAGATAAAAAAGAAAAGAAAAACCAGACCGTAACAGCGCTCATAATAAACCCTACCCCGTCGGCCGTCAGAGCACAGCCTAACGTATGCCTTGTTTTCGTAACTTTTACTGCTGAATAATAAACCGCAATGGTATAAAAAGTCGTTTCGGTAGAGCCCTGCAGCACGCTTGCTACCCGTCCGATCAAACTGTCCGGGCCGTAATTTTTCAGAATGTCTTCAAACACCACCAACGCTCCGCTTCCTGAAATTGGACGCAAAAGCGCTAAAGGAATGACCTCTTTTGGAATCATCAACTTGCTGACTAAAGGCTCCAGCAGTGCGGTAAACGCGTCTATCGCGCCAGATGCCTTGAGCATTCCGACACAGGTCATCAGCGCAATCAGGGCGGGAAGAATCCCCATACTGACACCGATGCCCTCCTTCGCTCCCTGTATAAACGTGTCAAACACATTGACCTTATGAAAGATGCCGTAAAGCAAAATTCCACATACCACAACAGGAATAATAAAATCTGTCCATCTCATCTCCCCAGCCTCCTTTTTCTTTTTTCCATCAGCTTACATAACAGCAGACCGCTGCAAACCGAAACAAAGGAAGAAATTAAAATAGCGGGAAGAATTTCCATGGGATTTTGAGACCCATACTCCAGCCGAAGCATGGCGATTGTAGTAGGGATTAACTGAATTGAAGCAGTATTGAGTACAACTAAGGTGATCATATGGTTGGAAGCCGTCTGCGTCTCCTCTGGGGACTGTAGCTTGGAAAGTTCGGTCATTGCGTTAATTCCCAATGGTGTCGCCGCATTTCCCAGCCCCAATAAATTGGCAGTAATGTTCATGGATATAAATTTCAGCGCCAATGAATCTTTTGGCAGCCCTTTGAATACTCTTTTGGTAATAGGCCGAAGCAGGTTGCTGATCTGATCGGTCAGCTTTGCCTCCTCAGCTACCTTCATCAGTCCGCTCCAGAGACACATTGCGCCCATTAGTTTGAGCACTAATTCTACCGCATTGGCGCACTCAGACAACGCCGCATTAGACACTTCTCCGATTCTGCCAAACAATGCGCCAAACAGGAGGGAGAGCAGAATAAATCCTGTAAATACCCATTTCATCATAAGACCAAATCCCTTTTTGGAAAAAATTACAATATTTTCTAGTTTTTTACAAATATACAATATATTATGTAAATATTTTTTGAAATAGACCTAATTTTCTATTTATCAATTGACAATTTCTGACAAATAAAGTACAATATTGGTAGTTTATGATTAAATAAATGATCAAGATAGAAAGAGGTGTTTCTCTTATGAAAGCAACAGGAATTGTTCGACAGTTGGATAAATTAGGAAGAATTGTATTGCCAAAAGAACTGCGCAAGGTTTTTAACATTGAAAACGAAGATTATCTGGAAATCTATGTGGAAAATGATAAAATCGTATTGAAGAAGTACGCTCCAACTTGTATTTTTTGCGGGAACAGCATAGACGTAGAGGAATACAAAGGCAAAAATGTCTGCCGCTCCTGTATTGAAGAATTAAAAGAAAAATAAGCAATGGTGCAAAAGATGCTGAAATCAGCATCTTTTGTTATTTTCTTAACAGTTTATGTAACCAATTTTTATGGTATAGGAGTGTTACTTATGGAGCAAAACAAGCCTAATTTGATTATTGTAATGACCGATCAACAGCGGGCCGACTTAAGAAAGGCCTGCGGATACGAGCTTGATACCATGCCCTTTTTAGATGAATGGGGCTGCGGCGGCGTAGATTTTGAAAAGGCCTATACGCCTAACCCCACCTGTCTTCCGGCAAGAGTCAGTATGTTTACCGGCAGATATTCTCAGTCCCATCAGGCAAGAACCAACCACAACGAAAAGGACGCCCTTTATACGAAAGATCTTTTGGATATTCTCAAAGAGAACGGGTATCGAACCGCACTGTGCGGTAAAAATCATTCCCATCATCCTATGGAGGACTTTGACTTTTGGGAAACCTCCGGACATCTGGGATATGAGGGCGAACGTAATACCACGCCGGAAGAATTCGCCTTCGCCGATTTTCTCAAAGCCACCAAGCATATGGAAACACATACGCCCTCTCCAGGAGGGGTAGAAGTACAGCATCCCTACCGCAATGTATCCTCTGCTTTCAAATTTATCGACAGTGTTAAAGATCAGCCCTTTTTTGCCTGGGTATCTTTTGCGGAACCTCACAATCCCTATCAGGTGCCGGAGCCCTATTTTGATCTCTTCCCGCCGGAAATCCTGCCTCCGGTACACAGCGGGAAAGAGATTCTGCCGGAAAAAGGCGAAAAATTTGTCTGGACCCGCGGCATTTGGGAACAGGTGCTGGGAGAACAGATAGAAGACCGTATTCTCCGGGCACGCTCGAATTATCATGGCATGCTCCGACTGATTGACGATCAGTTCAAGCGGCTGATCTTAGGGCTGAGAGAACGGAATTTAGAAGAAAATACCATCGTGATCTTTCTATCCGACCACGGGGATTTTGTTGGGGAATACGGCTTGATCCGAAAAGGCCCTGATCTGCCGGACATTCTGTCCCACATTCCCATGGTGTGGAGAGGCCCAGGTATCGCCGCTCAGGGCAGAACCTCCTCGGGATTTGTGAATCTGGTGGACGTGCTCCCTACGATCTGCGACCTGCTTGGAGTCGAAATTCCCTTCGGCTGTCAGGGAAAAAGCATCCTGCCCTTGCTGCAAGGAGGTACTGTTCCTGCCGGAGAATTTGATTCCACCCTATCGGAAAGCGGTTTTTCCGGGCTTTACTGGAACAACGACGATGCCCTTACCGTTTCTGACGAAGATGCTTGCTCCAAAGAGATGGACCGTTTTGACTGTCTGAATACCTGGACACAGTGCGGTCAGATTCGTTCTCTGTGGAAAGGGGATTTCCGCATCCAAATGGACATGATGGGAAACGGCTATCTCTATGACCTCAAACATGATCCCTTTGAGCTGAGAAATCTTTGGAATGAGCAGGCATATGCACAGATCAAAGGGGAATTACTGGCAGAACTCACCGCAGCTATCTTAAGGGCTGTTGATCCCCTTCCCGCGCCTCATTTTCGCTATCGCACTAAGGTGCATCCTAAGGGGTACTGGTTCCAGGAGGATTACCGCTCTCCCGATCCCGGGATCAGAGATTACGCCTTTCTTGGTGGAAAGCTTCCGCCCCGCGAAAAATAATGGTTCGGTTTTTCTCTTTTCCCCTTGCATTTTATAAGGAAAGAAGAAATTTGTCAAAAAGAATGGCACCTTGATGAAAATTGTGCTACAATATCCCTCGGAACTATTTGGCTCTAAAATAAAAATCCATCAAGCAGAAAAGGGAGAAATGCAGTGACACAGGAACGATCCTTTTACAAAGAATTTTTTATCCTATATGTGGCGTTGGTTTTACAAAACGTGGTAACCCTCAGCGTCAATCTGACAGACAATATCATGCTGGGTGCTTACAGCGAAACCTCTCTGGCCGGGGTAGCGGCGGCAAATCAAATTCAGTTTGTCTACCAGATGCTGCTCAACGGTTTCGGAGAGGGCATGGTAATCTTAGGAAGCCAATATTGGGGAAAACGGCAGATCGAACCGATGAAACGAATTGCCGCCATGACAATGCAGCATGGACTGGTGATTATGGCAATTTTATTTATTGTCATCAGTCTCTTTCCGGAATGGGCCATCGGTCTGTTCACCACCGACCAACCGATTATTGCGGAAGGTGCGGATTATCTGAGCATCATCCGTTTTACCTACATCTTTTTCGCCATTACACAGCTTCTCTTGGCGATTCTTCGCAGCACCCAGGTGGTCAAAATCGCCCTGTATCTCTCCGCTATGGCTTTCTTTGTCAACTGCGGAATCAATTATGTCCTGATTTTTGGAAACTTCGGCGCGCCGGAAATGGGAACCGCAGGCGCGGCAATCGGTACTCTGGCCGCCAGAATTCTGGAGACCACTGTCTTGATTCTTTATATCATCAAGACTGAAAAGAACCTTCGGATGAAATTGCGGGATTTCTTTCATTTTGACAGAACCCTTTGGAAAGACTATATGCATGTGACTCTCCCGATTTTGATTACAAACGGATTGTGGGGGGCCAACACCGCATTGCAAACCGCTATTTTAGGACATATGACGGCTGCGGCCATTGCGGCAAACAGCGCCGCTTCCAACCTCTTCCTGCTGGTGAAATCAACCGCTTCCGGAGCCGCTTCGGCCGCAGGCGTTGTCATCGGAAAAGCCATCGGCATCGGAGATATGGAACGAGTAAAGGACTACGCCAGACGGCTGCAAAAGCTCTTTCTGGTCATTGGCATCTGCTCTGGTATTCTGCTCTTCTTCCTGCGAATTCCGGTACTCAGTCTCTATGATCTGAAGCCGGAAACCAAAGAAATGGCGAATACCTTTCTCATTATCCTGAGCATTGTAGATGTCGGTATGTCCTATCAGATGCCCACGAACACCGGTATTATCCGGGGCGGTGGCGATACCATGTATGTAGTAAAGCTGGATTTAGTCAGTATCTGGCTGATTGTATTGCCCCTTTCCTTTTTCATGGCCTTTGTCGTCAAAGCTCCTCCGGCAGTAGTGGTCTGCTGCTTGAATGCGGATCAGATCTTCAAATGTGTCCCGGCCTTTATCAGATGTAATTCCTGGAAATGGATCCATCGTTTAACACGGGAAGAAACCCAAGCGATACAATAAGGAAAACTCCCTCTGGTGAAATCCAGAGGGAGTTTTCCTTATTGCCTTTCTGCTTTTGGTCAAAAAGAAAGGGGGCCTTAAAAAGGCTCCCTTTTTATCACGATTATGAATTACACCAATTCAATAATTGCCATCTCTGCAGCGTCACCACGACGTGGGCCGATCTTTACGATACGAGTATATCCACCTTTTGCTTCCGCATATTTGGGGGAAATCTCATCAAACAATTTCTTTACCACATCTTCTTTTGTGATATATGCAAATGCCTGACGCTTGGAGTGGAGGTTGTTTGTTTTGCCGAGGGTAATCATTTTCTCGGTCATCGCGCGAACTTCTTTTGCTCTGGTGACAGTCGTTTCAATTTTACCGTTTTCGAGTAAGAATGTAACCATTGCTCTCAGCATTGCCTGTCTGTGATCAGAAGCTCTACCAAGTTTTCTGCTTCCTGCCATTTCGATATTCACTCCTTACTGGTTTGAGGCGTAAACCTTATTCATCTTCCGGATTCAGATTAAAGCCCAGGGAATTGAGTTTGAAAATAACTTCTTCCAAAGATTTTTTACCCAAGTTCCGGACCTTCATCATGTCATCTTCCGATTTGTTGATCAGGTCGCCTACCGTATTGATTCCTGCACGTTTTAAGCAGTTAAATGAACGTACAGATAAGTCAAGCTCCTCAATAGTCATCTCGAGGACTTTTTCATTACCTTTGTCGTCCTTTTCTACCATGATTTCAGCGCTTGCCGCTTCTTCAGATAGGTCTACAAATAAGTTAAGATGCTCATTCAGAATCTTGGCTGCGAGAGATATGGACTCTTTCGCGGAAATGGTTCCGTCGGTCCAAACCTCAAGGCTCAACTTATCATAGTCGGTAATTTGTCCAACACGTGTATTTTCAACAGTATAATTCACCTTCAAAACAGGGGTAAAGATACTGTCGACAGGTATTGCACCAACAATATTTTGAATATTAGCCTTATTTCGTTCAGCGGTAACATAGCCCCGGCCTTTGTCCAATACAATCTCCATATACAGCTTCGCACCCTGATCCAGAGTAGCGATATGCATGGTCGGATTGAGTATTTCGACTTCCGAATCCGCTTTAATATCACCGGCTGTTACCTGACCTTCACCTTCAGCTTCGATGTAAACTGTCTTTGGTGATTCGCCATGTATCTTAGCAGTTAATCCTTTGATGTTCAGTACAATCTCTGTTACATCTTCTTTTACACCAGGTATGGTTGAAAACTCGTGCTGTACGCCGTCAATTTTGATCGATGCAACAGCGACACCTGGCAGAGAGGAGAGCAGTACTCTTCTTAAGCTATTGCCTAATGTCGTACCATAGCCGCGTTCAAGGGGCTCCAAAACGAATTTGCCATACGTACCGTCCGGCTTCATTTCGGCTGTCTCAATTCTTGGCTTTTCAATTTCAATCATCTAAAACCCTCCTAAATGCAGACAAGTCTGCATAAGTTTTGTTGTTCCCCTGGCGATTGGAATGAGTGGGCTGTTTAGAAATTGATCCTCCCAAACAGCTACCCCAAATAATCTGCTAGTCATTATTTGGAGTAGAACTCGACAATCAGATTTTCCTGTACATCATAGTCGATGTCGTCTCTGTTTGCAAGACGGAGTACTTTGGCTTCCAATTTGTCTCTGTCTAATTCTAACCACATTGGAACAGGGCGAGCGCCATTTGCCTCAACGACAGCTTTGATTTTTTCGGAGCTGCGGCTCTTGTCACATACTGCAACAACATCGCCAGCTTTTACAAGATAAGAAGGAATGTTGACCCTTCTGCCGTTTACGGTGTAATGACCGTGAACAACCAACTGACGAGCTTCTGCTCTGGAGCTGGCTAAGCCAAGTCTATACACAACGTTATCTAAACGAGATTCACAGATTTCGAGCAGGTTCGGACCGGTCATACCCTGTTTGCGTTCTGCCATTTCAAAGTATTTTGCAAACTGGCTTTCCAATACGCCGTAATAGCGTCTTACTTTCTGTTTTTCTCTCAGCTGTAAACCATATTCAGAAATTTTCTTGCGGTTCTGTCCGTGTTGACCCGGAGCATATCCTCTGCTGGTCACAGAGCATTTATCAGAGTAACATCTTTCACCTTTCAGGAATAACTTCTGTCCTTCACGGCGACACATTCTACATACCGCACCAGTATATCTTGCCATCTAGTGGTACACCTCCTGATAAATATTAAACACGGCGTCTTTTCGGCGGGCGGCAACCATTGTGAGGAATTGGAGTTACGTCTTTGATCATAGACACTTCTAATCCAACGCCCTGTAATGCACGGATTGCAGCTTCACGTCCGGAGCCTGGGCCTTTTACGAATACTTCAACTGTTTTTAAACCATGTTCCATTGCAGCTCTGGCAGCTTTTTCAGCGGCGGTCTGTGCAGCAAATGGAGTGGATTTTTTAGAGCCTCTGAAGCCCATTTCACCAGCACTTGCCCAGGAAAGCGCATTTCCCTGAGTGTCAGTAATGGTTACAATTGTGTTGTTAAAGGTAGACTGAATATGAACGGCACCACGTTCGATGTTTTTGCGTTCGCGGCGTCTGCGGATTGGTTTTTTAGCACCTTGTTTTGCCATCTCTCAGAATCCCTCCTACTTTTTCTTGTTCGCGATTGTTTTCTTCGGACCTTTTCTGGTACGCGCATTGGTTTTGGTACGCTGTCCTCTTACAGGAAGACCCCTTCTGTGACGAAGGCCACGGTAGCATCCAATTTCAATCAATCTTTTAATGTCAAGAGCTGTGCCTCTGCGCACGTCACCCTCAACTTCATAATTTTTGTCGATATAATCACGCAGTTTTGCTAAATCATCTTCTGTGATATCCTTTACTCTGGTGTCAGGATTTACACCTGTTGCAGAAAGAATATCAGCAGCAGCTTTTCGACCGATACCAAAGATATAAGTTAAACCGATTTCGATTCTCTTTTCTCTAGGCAAGTCAACACCAGCTATACGAGCCATAAAGTTGCACCTCCAATAACAGTATAAACACTCAAATCAGTGTTGTCTGCGTTTGTAATAGATGTATTAACCACATTAAGGTCTCACTATTAGCCCTGACGTTGTTTGTGTTTGGGGTTCTGGCAAATCACCATAACACGGCCTTTACGTCTGATTACTTTGCACTTTTCACAGATGGGCTTAACGGAAGGTCTTACTTTCATCTGAAATTACCTCCTTAGTTTCCAACCGCCTTTCGGCAGCTGAGGATTTTTCTCTAATGTGATGAATAGAATTTATTCATAATACGCAAGTCAGCTTGCGGTTTATTTTGAACGCCAAGTAATGCGTCCTTTCGTAAGGTCGTATGGAGACATCTCAACGGTGACCTTATCCCCGGGCAGAATACGGATGAAATTCATACGTAGCTTGCCTGAAATATGGGCTAAAATAGTGTGTCCGTTTGGAAGCTCAACCTTAAATTGAGCATTGGGCAGCGTGTCTACTACTGTGCCTTCAATTTCAATTACATCTTCTTTTGACAAGCGGATTACCTCCCTTATTCGGCGACGGGATTGATCGGACCGAAATTGTAGTCCCACAATACTCGCCTTAGTTGTTTGTCAGTTTCAAAATCCTTTGCGGATACCACTGCGTTAGTTCTTGCCAGATGCTTCAGATTCTTGCGTTTTGGCTTTTCCCGCTTCCGGCGCCGGCCGTCCGCAATATAAGCAAATTCGCCCTCTAAAGACACCACAACATAGAAGCTGCCGCTGTCATGTCCGGACTTTGACTTTACAATTGAACCAATTTGTACCATTGTTTCCTCCATTATGCTTTGGTGAGAATCTTCGCACCGTCACTGGTAATCACAATGGTATGTTCAAAGTGGGCTGCGATACTGCCAGAAGTCGTTACCGTCGTCCATCCATCAGACAACACCTTTACGTCTTCCCCGACGAGGTTGATCATCGGTTCGATCGCCAGTGTCATCCCAGCCGCTAATCGGGGGCCTCTTCCTGCTTTCCCGAAGTTGGGGACTTCCGGATCTTCATGCAGATGATGTCCAACGCCATGCCCCACAAACTTCTTTACTACTCCGTAGCCAAAGCTTTCAGCATGAGTCTGCACAGCATTGGAAATATCTCCAATCCGATTTCCTATCTTTGCCGCATCGATCCCTTTATATAAACACTCTTCGGTGACCTTTAAAAGCTTTTTCGCCTCCTCAGAAATTTCACCTACCGCAAAGGTATAGGCGTTATCTCCGTTAAAGCCGTCGTAAAAAGCTCCGGTATCCACACTGACGATATCCCCGTCTTTGAGGATGATATCAGCAGAAGGGATTCCATGGATCACCACGTTGTTCACAGAAATACATGCGCTGCCTGGAAATCCGCCGTATCCCAAGAAATTCGGCTTCGCGCCGGTCGATACAATAAACTTCCGAATCGCGTCGTCTATCTCCTTAGTAGATACGCCGGGCTTCATATAGTCTCCGGCAAGCTTTAACGCTTGCGCAGAGATTTTACAAGCCTCGCTCATTTTTTTTATTTCACTGGTAGTTTTTAGCTCAATCATTCTTTACGCCTCCAGGGCCTTCAGTACCAGGGCAGAGGTATCGGATACTTCTTCCTGTCCTTCCACAATGGTAAGCTTTCCTGTTTTGGCGTAATAATCCTTGAGGGGTTCGGTCTGCTCGTGATATACGTGCAGGCGATCCTTGATCGTATCTGGATGGTCGTCTTTCCGCTGCACTGTTTTCCCGCCGCATTTATCACAAACGCCCTCGGTTTGAGAAGGTTTGTAATCAACGTGGTAAGACGCGCCGCAGTCCTGGCACACCCTTCTACCAGAAAGTCTTTGCATGATTTTTTCATCGGCCACTTCGATGTCAATTACTTTATCAATCACGACTCCCATTTCGTCCAGAGCCTCAGCCTGAGGAACTGTTCTTGGAAAGCCGTCTAAAATAAAGCCGTTTTTGCAGTCGTCTTCGCCGAGTCTTTCTTTGATAATGCCGATTACGACATCATCCGGCACTAAAGCACCGCTGTCCATAAAGGATTTTGCCTTCAGTCCCAGTTGTGTTCCATTTTTCAAAGCTTCTCTGAGAACATTCCCAGTAGAAATAGTAGGGATGTGTAAATGATCACAGATGACTTCTGCCTGTGTTCCTTTGCCTGCGCCAGGAGCGCCCAATAAAATCAAATTCATGATCCTATCCTCCCTTTTTATTCCAAAAATCCTTTATGATGGCGTACTGTCATCTGAGATTCCAGCTGACGCATGGTATCCAGCGCAACGCCTACCAAAATGATGACGGAGGTACCGCCCAAAGAAACATTGATATCTGTCAGTGCGGTAAACAGGATTGGGAATACTGCCACGATCCCTAAGAAAATCGCACCCACCAATGTGATTTTAGAAATAACCTTTGAAATGAATGTCACGGTCGGTCTGCCAGGTCTGATCCCTGGAATAGCGCCGTTGTTGCTCTTGATATTGTTGGCAATTTCTACGGGATTGTACTGAATCGCAACGTAGAAATAGTTAAACGCAATAATCAGAATAAAATACAAAACTGCATATACCCAGCCGCTTGGAGAAAGCGCTGCCAGCACATTATACCAGAAGGACCCCTGTTCCGGAGTGACAAACAACTGGATGGTGCTTGGGATGGAAAGAAAAGCGCTGGCGAAGATGATCGGCATAACGCCGCTCAGGCTAACCTTAATTGGAATATAGCTGGACTGTCCGCCATACATCTTTCTGCCCACAACACGTTTTGCGTACTGTACCGGGATTCTACGTTCAGCATTTGTCATAATGACGATAAATACGATTACTGCTGCGAAGATAATCACAGTCAGAGGAACCAGAATGTACTGGCTTCCGCCTTTTTTGAAGTTTTCCCACAAAACCTGAAAAGCCTGCGGGCCTCTTGCCACGATACCAGCAAACAGGATAATAGAAATACCGTTTCCAATTCCCTTATCATTGATCTGTTCACCCAGCCACATGATCAAAGCCGCACCTGCAGTAAAGGTAACGACAATGACGACTGCTGTAAAGTAGAGGGAAAATCCGCTCAGGTAATCAGAACCGATTGCTCCCGCTGATCTGAGCAGGAAGTAATAGCCAATCGCCTGAATCAGGCCGAGTCCTACTGTAACATATCTTGTAATCTGATTGATCTTCTTCCGGCCTTCTCCACCCTCCTTGGAAAGTCGTTCCAAGGGAGGAATTGCCACCGTCAACAGCTGCATAATAATGCTGGCGTTGATATAGGGGGTAATGGACATCGCGAAGATGGTCGCATTCTGGAATGCGCCGCCGCTCATCATGTCCAGATAGCCGAAGAAATTATTGCCGTCGCCCATCACATTGATGATCTGACTGGCATCTACAAATGGTACCGGAATTGCTGCGCCGATACGAAAGATGATTAGAATAAAGAGGGTGAATAAAATCCTCTTTTTCAGCTCCGGAGATTTCAAGGCATTTTTGATAACTTCAAACACCTTAGATCACCTCTGTCTTTCCACCTGCTTTTTCAATTTTCTCGATCGCAGATTTAGAGAAAGCTGTTGCTTTCACAGTCAGAGCTTTTGTGATGTCTCCGTTACCTAATACTTTAACGCCGTCCATCGGTTTTTTCACCAAACCGGATGCTACTAAAGCTTCGGTGTCAATGACAGCACCGGTTTCAAATTTTGCTTCTAAATCAGATACGTTTACAATCACATACTGTTTTGCAAAGATGTTGTTGAAACCTCTTTTCGGTACTCGTCTCTGTAAAGGCATCTGACCGCCTTCAAAACCTGGTCTGATGCTTCCGCCGGAACGAGCCTTCTGACCTTTGTGTCCTTTACCTGCTGTTTTACCATTACCAGATCCGTGGCCTCTACCGATGCGTTTTACATCTCTGCTAGCGCCAGCTGCTGGTGATAACTCGTGCAGTTTCATTCACTCGCACCTCCTTGTTATCTTTCTGTAACCTCAACGAGGTGAGAAACCTTCGCGATTTTACCTCTTGTTGCTGCGTTATCTGGTTGTGTTGTAACATCGTTGGTTTTGTGCAAACCCAAGGATTTCAACACTTCAATCTGAGTTTTTCTGGTGCCGGCAAGACCTCTTACCAATTTAATTTCTAAAGCCATAATCAGTCTGCCTCCTTAACCTAAAATTTCTTCAACAGATTTACCGCGAATCGCCGCTACTTCCTCTGCCGTACGCAGTGCAGCCAATCCGTTGATGGTAGCTCTTACTACGTTGCATGGGTTGTTAGAACGCAGAGCCTTTGTTCTGATATCTTTAATTCCGCAAACTTCAACTACGGAACGAACCGGACCGCCTGCGATAACGCCGGTACCTTCCGGAGCCGGTTTTAACAGTACGCGTCCTGCGCCGAACTCGCCTACGATTTCATGAGGAATGGAAGTGCCTTTCAAGGAAACCTTAATCAGATTTTTCTTCGCGTCTTCAATCCCTTTTCTGATTGCATCCGGAACTTCTCCGGATTTACCCAGACCGAAACCTACAATGCCGTTGCCATCGCCGACAACAACCAGTGCAGCGAATTTAAAGATACGTCCACCTTTTACGGTTTTGGAAACACGGTTGATGGAAACTACTTTTTCTACTAATTCTAACCCTGTTGCATCTATTCTAGCCAAACGAATAACCTCCTCACTAAAACTTGAGGCCGCTCTCACGGGCTCCATCAGCTAATTCTTTGATTCTGCCATGATACAGGTAGCCGCCGCGGTCGAACACAACGGTTTCGATCCCCTGTTCCAAAGCTTTTTTACCAACTAACTGACCAACTTTTTTAGCTGCTTCTTTATTGCCGCCAAAGCCTTCAAAGTCTTTGTCCATGGAAGACGCAGCAACCAAAGTTACGCCTTTTACATCATCAATTACCTGAGCATAAATATGCTTGCTAGAGCGGAATACGTTTAGGCGTGGACAACTTGCAGTCCCGCTTACTTTCGAGCGGACTCTGCGGTGTCTTTTTAACCTAGCCTTATTTCTATCAGGCCTATTCACCATGTGCTTGTCACTCCTTTAACTCTATTTGCTGCCCTTACCAGCTTTACCTTCTTTACGCTGAACATATTCGCCAACGTATCTGATACCTTTGCCTTTGTATGGTTCCGGCGGACGTTTTTCGCGGACTTCCGCAGCAAACTGGCCGACTTTCTGTTTATCCGGACCACTGATCACAATTTTGTTCGCGGTAGGCGCTTCGATTGTGATGCCGTCAATTTCAGGAACGATTACCTGATGGGAGAATCCCAGGTTCATAACCAGGTTTTTGCCCTGTTTCTGGCAACGATAACCAACACCCTGAATCTCAAGCTCTTTTGTAAAGCCCTGAGATACGCCGACTACCATGTTGTGAATCAAGGTTCTGGTTAAGCCGTGCAAAGATCTGTGGAGTTTGTCATCGCTGGGACGAGTTACGTTGATGACATTGCCTTCAACGGTAACTGTCATATCTTTGTGTAAATCTTGTTCAAGAGTTCCCTTTGGGCCTTTCACAGTGATGTGATTGCCGTCAAGTTTTACCTCAACGCCGGAGGGAACATCGATTGGTTTTCTACCGATTCTAGACATGTATTAGCCCCTCCTATAATTACCAAATAAATGCTAAGACTTCGCCGCCAACCTTCTGTTTACGAGCCTGAGCGTCAGTCATAACGCCTTTGGAAGTAGATACGATGGCGATGCCCAAGCCTTTCATAACTTTCGGCATGTCTTCGTAGCTGGAATAGATCCGTAAACCAGGTTTAGATACTCTGCGCAAGCCTGTGATGATCTGAGTTTTGTTTTCGCCGTATTTCAGTGTAATACGGATGATACCCTGTTTGCCGTCGTCAATCACTTGGAAAGACTTTACGTAACCTTCGTCAACCAGGATCTGAGCGATCGCTTTTTTCATGTTGGACGCCGGAACGTCGACGGTATCGTGTTTTGCAGAATTAGCGTTTCTAATTCTGGTCAGCATATCAGCAATAGTATCGGTGATTTGCATGTAGTCAACCTCCTTTGCTCACGCTGGATAACTTTGAATCCTTTCGACTCAGTTTTACCAGCTAGCCTTTTTCACTCCAGGAATTTGTCCTTTGTAAGCAAGTTCTCTAAAACAAATACGACAGATGCCATATTTTCTCAGGTAAGCATGCGGTCTGCCGCAGATTTTGCATCTGTTGTAAGCGCGGGTAGAAAACTTAGGTTCTCTCTGCTGTTTAACCTTCATGGACGTTTTTGCCATAACTGATTTTCCTCCCTTACTTAGCGAACGGAGCACCCATGAGAGTCAGCAACTCCCGTGCTTCTTCGTCTGTTTTAGCTGTGGTGATAAAAGTGATATCCATACCGCGGATCTTGTCAATTTTATCGTATTCGATTTCAGGGAAGATCAGCTGTTCTTTCAGACCTACAGAGTAGTTTCCTCTGCCGTCGAAAGAGTTGGCGTTGATTCCTCTGAAGTCACGTACTCTCGGGAGAGCTACGTTGAAGAATCTATCTAAGAATTCATACATCATTTCGTTGCGAAGGGTTACTTTCGCACCGATCGGCATGCCTTCACGAAGTTTGAAGTTTGCAACAGACTTTCTAGCGCGGCAGACAACTGGCTTCTGGCCGGTGATCTTCGCCAAGTCGGCTACAACTGCATCTATCATTTTGGAATTGCTTACAGCCTCGCCGCAAGCTACGTTCACGACGATTTTATCAAGCTTCGGAATCTGCATGACACTTTTGTAGCCGAACTTTTTCATCAAAGCTGGAGCTACTTCACTTTTGTAGTAGTCTTTCATTCTTGCCATACTATTTTCTCCTTACTTAGAATGTTTCGCCGCAGTTTGCATGTTTGCAAACACGTACTTTTTTGCCGTCCTTTACCACATGGCCAACTCTGGTAGCCTTGCCGCATTTCGGGCAAACAGGCATTACTTTGCAGGCATATAAAGCGCCTTCCGCCTTTACGATACCGCCGGTTTCACCCATTCTTCTCGGTTTCATGTGTTTGGTCACGATATTCAGACCTTCCACAATCACTTTGCCTTCTTTCGGGCTTACTTCCAATACCTTACCGGTTTTCCCTTTATCTTTACCAGAGATAATCATAACGTTATCGCCGGTTTTTACGTGCAATTTATTGTTCATCTCATCGCACCTCCCATTAAAGCACTTCCGGAGCCAGAGACAAAATCTTCATGTACTCTTTGTCACGAAGTTCTCTTGCAACCGGGCCAAAAATACGAGTGCCTCTCGGGTTTTTATCTTCTCTAATAATAACAGCAGCGTTATCGTCAAATCTGATGTAAGAACCATCATCACGACGTAAACCTTTTGCTGAACGAACGATTACTGCTTTTACTACATCGCCTTTTTTCACAACGCCGCCTGGTGCCGCTTTCTTTACGGAAGCAACAACAACGTCGCCAATGTTAGCGTACCTTCTGCGGGAACCGCCTAACACACGAATACACATTAACTCTTTAGCACCGGTGTTATCGGCTACCTTCAGGTAAGTTTGCATCTGTATCACAGTGCGTTCCTCCTTTCGGCATAGCACAAAATTTTGTTATCTGGCAGTTGAAACAGATTATTTCGCCTTTTCAACTATTTCTACGACTCTCCAATGCTTATCTTTAGACAGAGGACGAGTTTCCATAACAAGCACACGGTCGCCAATCCCGCACTGATTCATTTCATCATGTGCTTTCAGCTTAATGGTGCGTTTAATGATCTTTTTGTAAAGGGGATGTCTTACATTGTCGGCGATTGCAACCACTACGGTCTTATCCATTTTGTCGCTAACAACTGTTCCAACCCTAGTTTTTCTGAGGTTTCTGTCGCTCATAGCTTAAAAAATCTCCCTTCTCATTATTCAGCCTTTAATTCAGCTTCCCGAATAACAGTCTTAATGCGAGCAATGTCTTTCTTTACTGCTTTAATACGCATTGGATTATCCAGTTGATTTACAGCCAGTTGGAAGCGAAGGTTAAACAGCTCAGCTTTCAGATCGCTCAGTTTTTGATTCAATTCAACAAGTGACATTTCTCTAATTTCTTTCGCTTTCATTATTGCTCACCACCTGTCTCTTCCTTAGTTACAAACTTACATTTAATCGGAAGTTTGTGCATTGCAAGTCTCAATGCCTCTCTGGCGACTTCTTCAGAGACGCCGGCGATTTCGAACATGACTCTGCCTGGTTTAACAACTGCTACCCAGTATTCCGGAGAACCTTTACCTTTACCCATTCGGGTTTCAGCAGGCTGTTCTGTAACCGGTTTATCAGGGAAAATTTTGATCCATACCTGACCGCCACGCTTGATGTAACGGGTCATCGCAATACGAGCTGCCTCGATCTGGTTGGAAGTAATCCATGCTGGTTCCAGTGCCTGGATACCGTACTCGCCGTGGCTTACTTTGTTACCGCGGGTAGCTTTACCAGTCATTCTGCCTCTTTGCTGACGGCGGAATTTTACACGTTTTGGTAATAACATTATTTACTTGCTCCTTCCCTGCGAGGTCTTCTGCGATTGTTTCTCGGAGCTTCTTTCGGTGTAGATGCCACCTCACCCTTTAAAACTTCGCCTTTGTAAATCCAAACTTTTACGCCCAATTTACCATAAGTGGTATCTGCTTCTGCGAAACCGTAATCAATGTCAGCTCTCAAGGTCTGCAGCGGAATGGTACCTTCATGGTAATCTTCGGATCTTGCGATTTCAGCGCCGCCTACACGTCCGGAAACGCGGGTTTTGATCCCCTTCGCACCCAGTCTCATGGTACGGCCGATAGACTGTTTCATTGCACGTCTGAAGGAAACACGTCTTTCCAACTGACCAGCAATATTTTCAGCAACCAGCTGAGCGGATAAATCCGGCTGTTTTACTTCGATGATGTTTACAACAACCTGTTTGTTGCCGCCGATCATCTTTTCCAGCTGCTTGCGCAGTTTTTCGATTTCAGCACCGCCCTTACCGATTACAAGGCCCGGTTTAGCGCAGTGAATGTGAATTCTGATTTTAACAGCATCGCGTTCGATTTCGATGCGCGGAACACCGGCTGCATATAAGGTCTTTTTCAAGAACTTACGGATTTTGTAGTCTTCCACTAAAGTATCGCCGAAAGCGCTATCTTTAGCAAACCAGCGGGAATCCCAATCTTTAATAACGCCCACTCTTAAACCATGTGGGTTTACTTTCTGTCCCATAGTTTACCTCCTCTTTCAGCTATTCCTTTTCTTTCAGAACAATTGTGATATGGGATGTTCTTTTCAGAACACGGAATGCACGGCCCTGTGCTCTTGGTCTGATTCTCTTCAGAATAGGACCCGGGCAAACAAAACATTCAGCAACATACAGATTGTTTTTATCCATATTGTGGTTTGTTTCTGCGTTAGCAATGGCCGATTTCAGAAGTTTTTCAAGCTGTTCACTGGCAGCTTTTGGTGTGTGTTTCAAGATAGCCATCGCCAGCTCAGTATCTTTTCCTCTGATTAAATCCAGGACGATCTGAACTTTTCTAGGAGCAATGCGAGCATATCTTAAATGTGCTTTTGCTTCCATTTAGAATCCTCCTTCCGGCCTATTTACCATTGTTTGTAGTTTTGGAACCAGCATGTCCTTTGTAGGTTCTGGTTGGAGCGAATTCGCCCAGTTTGTGTCCTACCATGTCTTCTGTTACATATACCGGAACATGTTTACGTCCATCGTGTACTGCGAATGTATGACCAACGAAATCAGGGAAGATAGTGGATGCGCGGCTCCAAGTCTTCAAAACCTTTTTTTCGCCTGCTTCATTCATTTCTAATACTCTTTTTAAAAGAACCGGTTGTACATAAGGTCCTTTTTTTACGCTTCTACCCATAATTCATCTGCCTCCCTTCGAACTATTTAGCATTTCTGCGTTTTACGATAAATTTATCGGAGCGATGATGTTTTGCACGAGTCTTGTAACCCAGAGTTGGTTTACCCCAAGGAGTAACCGGGCCTGGACGACCGATCGGTGATTTACCTTCACCACCACCGTGCGGGTGATCGCATGGGTTCATAACAGAACCGCGAACAGTTGGTCTCCAACCCATGTGACGTTTTTTACCGGCTTTACCGATATTTACGTTTTCATGGTCGGTGTTTCCTACCTGGCCGATTGTCGCCATGCAGTTTGCAGGGATGTTTCTCAGCTCGCCGGAAGGTAATCTTACCAAAGCGTAGTTGCCTTCTTTTGCCATTAACTGAGCCATGTTGCCTGCGGCGCGGACAAGCTGTGCGCCTTTGCCCGGATGGAGCTCTACATTGTGAATAAAGGTACCAACCGGAATATTGGCCATCGGAAGGGCGTTGCCCGGTTTGATGTCCGCATCAGCGCCGGAACGAACAACGTCGCCGACTTTCAGTTCATTTGGAGCCAGAATATATCTCTTTTCGCCGTCTTCATACTGTAACAGTGCAATATGAGCGGAACGGTTCGGATCGTATTCTAAAGTCAAAACGTTAGCGTTCATGCCAACTTTATCTCTTTTAAAATCGATTACACGGTATTTTACTCTGTTACCGCCGCCGCGATGACGGACAGTAATTCTACCGTAGCTGTTACGTCCTGAATTTTTCTTTAAGTTCTCTAACAGACTTTTTTCAGGAGCAACTTTTGACAACCCGGAATAGTCAGTAACTGTCATCTGTCTTCTGGATGGAGTTGTCGGTTTGTAAGACTTAATAGCCATTACGGTTCACTCTCCTTAATATCGGTTTAGCGAAAAGCATTGGTGCCTCAAAAGGGCATTTGCTTTCCATACATCACCTGGGAGGTTTTCCCTCCCAACGATAAGCACATCAGTTTTCTGATGATCGGCTTACAGCATACCTTCAAAAAATTCGATTGTTTTGGAATCCTCTTTCAAGGTAACGATCGCTTTTTTCCAGTCAGGTTTGTAACCTTCGTTGCGGCCCATTCTCTTAAAACGGCCTCTGACGCTGATGGTGTTTACTTTCGCAACTTTTACGTCGAACAGAGCTTCAACAGCTTTCGCGATTTCAATCTTGTTGGCGTCTTTTTTTACTTTGAAGGTGTATTTTTTGAATCCAAGGTTTTCCATGGATGCTTCCGTGATGATCGGCTTAATGATAATGTCTTGAGCAACTTTATTCATTATGCGTACACCTCCTCAATCTTCTTAACAGCATCTACGGTCATAACCAGATTGTCATGATTTAAGATGTCGTATACGTTGAGCGTGTTGACCAAAGTCGTTTTTACACCCGGAATGTTGTTTGCGGATTTCACCAGTTTTTCGTTTACTTCTGGAGTAACAACCAGTGCTTTTCCGTTTACTTCCAAAGCTTTAAACATATTGATAACAGCTTTTGTTTTGTATTCTTCTAAATTGATGTTGTCAACAACGATCAGGTTTTTATCCAATACTTTGCTGGACAACGCGGATTTCAGCGCTAATCTCTTAACTTTCTTATTTAAGGAGTAGCTGTAATCACGAGGTTTCGGACCTAATGCAACACCGCCGTGACGCCACTGTGGAGCGCGGATAGAACCCTGTCTTGCATGGCCTGTACCTTTCTGTCTCCAAGGTTTGCGTCCGCCGCCTCTGACTTCTGTACGAGTCAAGGTGGACTGTGTTCCCTGACGCTGATTAGCGAGGTAGTTCACAACTGCCGCATGCATTACTACTGCGTTGGGCTCAATACCGAAAATTTCCTTGGAAATATTCATCTGTTTGAGCTTTTCCCCGTTCATATCAAACACTTGAACTCTTGGCATATTGCTTCCTCCTTCCACTAAGCTTTCTTCACGCTGTTGATCACTGTAACGATACCGTGTTTTGGTCCCGGCACAGCGCCTTTGAGCGCGATCAAATTGTTTTCTGCATCCACTTTTACAACTTCAAGATTCTGAACTGTAACAGTTTCAGCACCCATATGGCCTGGCATTTTCTTGCCTTTGAAGATTCTGGACGGGTCAGAACAGCCGCTCATAGAACCAGCATGTCTGGCAACCGGACCAGTACCGTGAGAAGCCTTCAGGCTTGCATTGCCATAGCGCTTAATGGTACCTGCATAACCTTTACCTTTGCTGGTGCCGGTTACGTCTACCATATCCCCTGCTGCGAAAGTGTCAGCCTTGATGATATCGCCAACGTTTAATACGCTGCAGTCATCATATCTGAACTCTTTGAGGGTCTTTTTCGGTGCTACGTCGCCTTTTGCGAAGTGACCTTTCTGCGGTTTGTTCACTTTGTTCGGTTTCAAATCGCCGAAACCTACCTGTAATGCTTCATAGCCGTCGTTTTCCATTGTTTTTTTCTGAACAACAACGCATGGTCCAGCTTCAATTACTGTTACAGGAATTACTTTTCCGCTCTCGTCGAAAATCTGTGTCATACCGATTTTCTTACCGATAATAGCATTTTTCATGTTGCTTTCCTGCCAATTCCCTACGAATCGGCATTTCCTCCTTTTTAGGTTATTGGTTGGCGCTTGCCAACATGACCTGTTCATGTGACGGATGTCAAATTGTTTTCTTTACCGATTATAATTTGATTTCCAGTTCCACACCAGCAGGAAGTTCGAGACTCTGAAGAGCTTCTACCGTTTTGTTGGAAGGTCTTAAGATATCAATGAGTCTCTTGTGGGTTCTCATCTCAAACTGCTCACGGCTGTCTTTATATTTGTGCACAGCACGGAGAATGGTTACGATTTCCTTCTGAGTCGGCAGCGGGATAGGACCGCTTACTCTTGCGCCTGTTCTCTTTGCTGTTTCAACGATTTTGGTTGCCGCAGCATCGATCAAGCTGTGATCATAACTTTTCAGTTTGATTCTGATTTTTTCTTTGACTGCCACTGTCGTCGCCTCCTTAAAGCATTTCATCAAAATTACTGGGGGTTAGACACAAAATCCGAACACGTTGCCGTGTGTTTCATCATTTCTCTGATAAAAATACCGAAAAAACAAAATTGTTTTTCCGGGACAGGCAGACTCCTACAACGTAATGGCAATCACATCAACGCAGAATAGCGCTGGGATATTGCTGGTCATAAGAAAATGTTCAAAATTGGTCGCCCGGTTTAAAATCGGACATACTCCACGAAAAAACCTACAAATAATTTGTAGCAACCTTCCGCTTCATCGCATATCTGTTGCAGTCACGCAGGTATTATAATAGCATACCCCACCGGGATTTGCAAGGATTTTACAAAATCGGCACTATAAAACTTTGCAGAATTTTAGAGCTTATTTTTATACATTCTGCACACAAGGCATTTTTATAGGGATTTTCCCCTTTTAGAAGCATTTATTGTAATAGAAATTTATCGCTCTATTTAAAAACCATTTTCCTTATCACATTCTTTCTCGGAAAGAATAAAGCACCTGGGAGCACCGGCTCCCAGACCCCGGCACCTTTTGCTTGCCCAAAAGGTGGAAAAGGCACCGCTCAATCGCCGCGGGGGCTCTCTGCGGGTTTAACAAGTGTTCTCCTAACCATGTTAAGAAGGGAAAATTTAGTTTATCGCTCGGGCTGGCGGTTGTTTTAGCAGAAACTAATATTTTCCTCCGTACTTTGATAGGAGCCAACTTTTAAGACCCACTCCAAGCCTTCACGGCGTTTGAGTGAAGCGTTTTGCCTACTTTGACACTAATCAAAGTAGGCCGCGTGCGGGGCGGCTCCCCGCATGGCTTTCTTTTTTCTCTGAAAGAAAGTGATAGAAAAAGTCGTTTTTTATTAAAAATCTAAATTTCTATTTACCCAAGCTTCCGTATTACCTTACATGGGTTCCCCACGGCTAGGCTGTTGGGCGGGATATCCTTTGTCACCACACTGCCGGCGCCGATGACGCTGTTTTCTCCAATGGTCACTCCCGGCAGTACGATCGCGCCGGTGCAGATCCATACATTGTCCCCAATGGTAACCGGATGGGTATATTCCAGCCCTTGAAGACGCTGCTCTACATCCATTGCATGTTCTTCCGTCACAAGGCAGACATTCGGTGCAATGAATACATTATTCCCGATGGTGATTTTCCCGCTGTCCATCAGCTTGCAGTTGACGTTGAGGAAAAAGTTATCTCCAACTGTGGTATTGTATCCATACGTGCAGAAAAGGGGCTGCTCCACTACGCAGTTTTTTCCAACACTGCCCAACAGATCCCTGATCGCCTTATCCCGTCCTTCCCGGTCCAAGGGATTCAGGCTGTTATAAGCGGTTAATTTTTTCACCGTCACTTCCCGGTCGGCAACCAATTCCGGATCTCCAGGCTGATACAGCATTTCAGCATATGATTTTTCTTTCTCTGTCATTTCAAACACCTCTTTCTTCTTTTTTGAATCTTCTGTTCCCTTCTGATAGCTCCCGGTCAGAAAGCCTGCAATTACTCCTCTGGAAACAGCTCATCCAAATGCAAAAAAGGCTACATACCTTTCACTCATAAAGTATGCAACCTTCTTGACACTTTAACAGCGCAGTTTTTAACTGCGCTGTTTTACTCTACCACATTTCTGGATTAGTCTGCGTTATCTTCGATGTATTTTACAATGTCGCCGACAACCTTGATGTTTTCCACCTGGTCATCCGGAATTTCTACATCAAATTCTTCTTCCAGGGACATAACTAAGTCAACGACGTCCAAAGAATCAGCGCCCAAATCTTCTGTAATAGAAGCTTCCATGGTTACTTTTTCCTCATCTACATCCAGCTGATCGCAAAGGATCTCTTTTACTTTTTCGAATACCATCTCAGTATATCCTCCTTTTATTGATTTATTTATTATGGAGGGGGATACCCTTCCTTAATAAACTGCTTAAATTCCCGCACAGGAAACCTACTCTGTAAATTCCCCGATCTTTCTGAACTTATTATATCGATTCTCTAATAAATTTGCAATAGGTTCAGAGGATAATTTTGGAATTGTCCGTTCCAAATAATCAGACAGATGTTCCACCATCAATTCCAAATTGTTGTGGGCTCCTCCGGCAGGTTCCGGAATGACTTCCTCTGCCACGCCGAGGCTTACCAAATCTTCCGCCGTAATTTTCAGCGCCTGGGCCGCTTCTTTTTCCTTCGAAGCATCCTTCCAAAGAATACTTGCTGCCCCTCTAGGTGAAATGACAGAATAAACGGCGTTTTCCAGCATTGCCAGTTCGTCGCAGACCCCTAAAGCAAGGGCGCCGCCGCTTCCGCCTTCCCCTAATACAATAGAAATAATCGGTGTTTTCAGATTGCTCAGTTCCAGCAGATTTCTGGCGATTGCTTCACCCTGGCCCCGTTCCTCTGCGGCAATTCCGCAGAACGCACCGGGCGTATCAATAAAGAAAATAATCGGACGATGAAATTTCTCCGCCTGTTTTGCCAGTCTCAGCGCCTTGCGGTACCCTTCCGGATGAGGCATTCCGAAATTGGAATCCTTGTTCTCCTCAATATTGCGCCCCTTCACCTGAGCGATTACGGTAACAGGCCTACCTTTAAAGCTGCCGACACCGCCCATGATCGCGTGATCGTCACCAAAAAAACGGTCGCCGTGAAATTCAAAAAAGTCCTTAAACAACGCCGGAATATAGTCCTTCACAGTAGGACGGTTCTTATTCCGAATAATCTCCATGCGTTCCCACGCAGTTAAATTAGACATGTTCCATCCTCCTTATAAGTCCGGCGTATTTCCCGGATAGCCGTGATGACGCAGCAATTTGGAGAGCGTCCTTCTCATATTCTTTCGCTCGACAATCATATCCACAAAGCCGTGCTCCAGCAAAAATTCCGCCGACTGAAAATCGTCCGGCAGACGCTGCTTGATGGTCCCTTCAATGACGCGGCGTCCTGCAAATCCAATCAATACTTTTGGTTCCGCAATAATAATGTCGCCCAAAGACGCAAAGGAAGCTGTCACGCCTCCGGTAGTGGGGTCCGTCATCACCGTGATATACAGAAGCCCCGCGTCGCTGTGCCGCTTCACCGCCGCAGAAGTTTTTGCCATCTGCATCAGAGAAAGGATTCCCTCCTGCATCCTCGCGCCTCCTGAAGCGGTAAACGCGATGACCGGCAGTTTCTTTTCGATCGCCCGTTCAAAGGCTCTCGCAATTTTTTCTCCCACGACACTTCCCATAGACGCCATCATAAAGGTAGAATCCATCACCACAATCACACAGGGTTTTGTTTTAATGGTGCATTCTCCGGTGATTACAGCGTCCTTGAGGCCTGTCTTTTGACGCAGCTTTTCCATCTTCTCTTCGTAATCAGCAAAACCGATGGGGTTTTTACTCATCATATCCTTATCGTATTCTACAAAGCTGTCCTTATCGATGGTCATCTGCAACCGTTCTCTCGCCGTAAGACGGGCATGATAATTACATGCGGAACAAACTTTGTTGGCCCCGTTAAAATCTTCCATGAACATCACATTGCCGCACCGGGGGCATTTAAACAGCAAATCCGCTGGAATCGAAACTTTATTTTTCCGGTCGCTTTTCAAATCCACGTCAAACCTGGACCGCACCGTTTTAAATAAGTCCTCTAACAAAGCAGGTCCCTCCTTTTCTGTTTTCTTCTTTTCCAAGGCACAAGCAAAGCTGTCTTTCTGTTACAGCTCTCCTTGTGCCATTTTTCTGTCCAAAAAACCGTTATCAACCTGAGCCTTTCTAAAATCCGGATCACGCAAAATACGCAGTTGGAAGTCGATATTGGTATCTACGCCTTCCACCAGGAATTCTGCCAGCGCCCACTTCATTTTCATAATCGCCGTTTCCCGGTCTCTGGCATAGACAATCAGTTTGGCGATCATGCTGTCATAGTAAGGGGTAATTTCATACCCTTCATAAACGGCGCTGTCAATCCGCACTCCCGGTCCACCGGGAATATGTAACCCTGTAATTTTACCAGGAGACGGCCGAAATTGCAAGCTCGGATTTTCTGCGTTAATTCTACACTCAATCGCATGGCCTGTCAAGTGAATCTCCTCCTGGGTATAGGAGAGAGGATTCCCCTGGGCAATCAAAAGCTGTTCTTTTACCAAATCCACTCCGGTGACCAGCTCTGTAATGGGATGCTCCACCTGAATGCGGGTGTTCATCTCCATAAAGTAAAAATGGCCCTCATGGTCCAGCAAAAACTCGATGGTTCCGGCGTTTTCATAGCCGCAGGCCTTCGCCGCGCTGACTGCCGCCTGTCCCATCTTTTCCCGCAGCTCAGGCGTCATCACCGGACAGGGAGACTCTTCTAAAACCTTCTGATTCCGCCGCTGCACCGAGCAGTCCCGTTCTCCCAGATGGATCACATTTCCAAATTGGTCGGCCAAAATCTGAATTTCCACATGGCGGGGATTGACAATAAATTTCTCAAGGTAAACCCCGTCGTTTCCAAAAAACTGAAGAGCCTCCTGCTGAGCAGCCGTCATCGCTGAGGCCAACTCATCCTCCGTCTTTACCAGACGGATTCCTCTGCCGCCTCCACCGGCAGAGGCCTTTACCATCACCGGATATCCAATTTCAGCGGCAACCGCTTTGGCGGTCTCCACATCCCGAAGCTCTCCTTCGGAGCCGGGAATTACCGGCACTCCAGCCGCTTTCATCGTTTCCTTAGCCTGGGCCTTGTCCCCCATCAACTCGATAGACTGATGGCTGGGGCCGACAAATTTCACTCCACACAGCTCACAGGCTTTTGCAAAGTGAGAACTTTCGGATAAAAAGCCGAATCCCGGATGGACGGCGTCCGCTCCAGTCAGGTTGCAGGCCTCCAAAATGGCGTTGATATTCAAATAGCTGTCCTTGGTAGCCGCCGGTCCGATACAAATCGCCTCGTCCGCGATCTCGGCATGAAGGGCGTTCCGATCTGCCGTAGAATACACCGCTACGGTACGCATTCCCAATTCCCGACAGGCCCGGATAATTCTGACGGCGATTTCTCCCCGGTTTGCAATAAGCACTTTATGAAACATCTTTACAGTTCCTCCCGGGACTTGCTCAGTCGCCTAACGCAAAACTGATTTCCGCCGTAACTACCTTTTTCCCTGCGCTGTTGGTGGCAACTGCCTTACCAAACCCAATCGGTCCTTTGAATTTGATCATTTCCACTTCCAAAGTCAAGGTGTCTCCCGGCTCTACTACGCCTCTGAAACGAGCCTTGTCAATACCGGCAAAAAAGCCGATTTTTCCCTTGTTCTCAGGAAGGCTCAGCGCGCATACCGACCCTGCCTGAGCCAGCATTTCAATCATCAGCACGCCCGGCTGTACCGGTTTTCCTGGGAAATGCCCTTTAAACCAATACTCCTCACCGGTCAGGTGCTTTTTGGCAACCACTCTTACACCGGGCTCCAGCTCGGTGACCTCATCGATCAGCAAAAACGGATCGCGATGAGGAATAATCTCCTTAATCTGTTCTAAGTTCAGATGCATTTGTCTAACCACCTTTCGGATAATCTCTCTATGTGAAAAACTTCGCAAAAAATTTCTTGAGTTTTTCTGAAAAGCCATCCCTATTGCATGGACTCAGCCAAACAATAGGGACGGTTCCCTTCCATTTTTATTCGATTGTCAGAATCGGCTGCCCATATTCCACAGGATCGCCGTCTTTGGCAAAAATTTCTGTTACAACGCCGTCAAAATCACTCTGAATCTCGTTCATCAGTTTCATGGACTCAATGATAAAGAGGACATCCCCTTTTTTCACTTCTTTTCCTACCGTCACAAATGCCGGTTGATCCGGAGAGGGGGCCGCGTAAAACGTCCCTACAATCGGCGCTTCTACCACATGGCCGTCAGCCTGTTCCTGCGCGGCGGCTGGCAGACCGTCTGCCGGAGCCTCCACAACTGTGTTGATCGGCTGTACCGGAAGGACGTTTTCCAAAGCCGCAATCTTTTCCTGAGGTTTCTTGGCCGCCAACTTCAGCTTAAATCCGTCAACCTCAATGGAAAGACTGCCCAAATTGGTCTTTTCCATCTGAGCCATCAGCTCTTTGATCTGGTCTACGGTAATCTTCAGTTCGCTCATATCCCTTTCTCCTAGCCCTCGTATTTTTTAAAGCACAGCGTTGCATTCTGCCCGCCGAATCCGAGAGAATTGGACAATGCGACATGAATGTCTTTCTCTACCGGACCGTCTGTCATGTTATTGAGATCGCATTCTTCATCAAACACCTGGAATCCGGCGGTTCCGGGCACGAAACCTTCTTTCAGAGCTTTCGCGCAGACTATCGCTTCCACCGCTCCGGCAGCGCCCAACAGATGCCCGGTCAGAGATTTGGTAGAGCTTACCATCACATCCTTAGCCGCATCTCCCAAAGCCTTCTTGATGGCGATGGTTTCATATTTTTCGTTTAACGGAGTAGAGGTGCCGTGAGCGTTGATATAGTCCACATCAGCCGCAGTCAGCCCTGCTTCTTCAAATGCCAGCTGCATTCCCCTGGCGGAACCTTCCCCTTCCGGGTCTGGGCTGGTCATATGGTAGGCATCTCCAGTAGCGCCGTATCCCACAATCTCCGCGTAAATTTTCGCTCCTCTTTTTTTCGCATGTTCCAGTTCTTCCAAAATCAGAATTCCGCTTCCTTCTCCCATGACGAAGCCGTCCCGCTCTTTATCAAAGGGGATGGAAGCACGATCTGGGTTATTGCTGTGAGACAGCGCCTTCATATTGTTGAAGCCAGCAATGGCAAAAGCGCTCAAAGACGCTTCCGAACCGCCGGTCACACAGGCGTCTATGTAGCCATGCTTGATGTTCCGAAAGGCTTCTCCTACCGCATGGGCAGAGGTGGCACAGGCGGTCACCGGCGCAAAATTCACGCCTTTAAAACCGGTGCGGATTGCAATGGTTCCCGCGGCCATATTGGAAATCATCATCGGAATATAAAACGGAGATACCCGTTTGCCGCCTTTTTCCAAAAACTTTTGGTGTTCTTCTTCCGTAGAAGAAAAACCGCCGATGCCGCTTCCCACGATCACGCCCACACGGAAGGGGTCCAAATCTTTAAAATCGGTACCGCAGTCTTTCAGCGCCTGTGTGGCAGCGTCCACCGCATACTGAGTATACAGGTCTGTACGGCGGAGTTCTTTTTTGTCAAAACACTTTAACGGGTCAAAATTTTTCACCTCAGCGGCTACCTTGACCTCGCTGTCTGATACATCAAATTTCTGAATGAAATCGATTCCATGTTTTCCGGCTTTCACATTAGACCAGAAAGTATCCATATCATTGCCGATAGGGCTTACGACCCCGACCCCGGTAATTACTACTCTATTCATCGTTCTATCCTCCAAGCTTATCTGCTTTGCTCATCAGCTTTCCTTTTCCCAGTTTTCCGGACTACATGCTCATGGCGCCGTCAATGACGATCACCTGTCCGGATACATAGCTTGCGCCGTCACTGGCCAAAAACGCAACGACAGACGCGACTTCCTCGGGTTTCCCGAATCTTCTCAACGCTACCGCATTTTTGCAGGTTTCCTTTACATCATCCGGCAGAACGTCGGTCATCGGCGTTTCAATAAAGCCGGGTGCGATCGCATTTACCGTAATATTTCTAGGTCCCAATTCTTTTGCGGCGGTCAAAGTCATCCCCACAACGCCGGCTTTGGTAGCGGAATAGTTAAACTGTCCCGGATTTCCGTAAAGCCCTGCCACAGAAGAAACGTTGATAATTCTGCCGCTTCTCTGTTTCATCATCACAGGAGCGACATGGCGGATCATATTAAATACGCTTTTATAGTTGACGCTGGTTACCACGTCAAACTGTTCTTCGCTCATTCTGGCGATCAGCCCGTCCTTGGTGATGCCCGCATTGTTTACCAAAACGTCAATGGCGCCAAAGGTATCCTTCACCTGTTTTACCATCTCTTTGCAGGCCTCAAAGCTGGAAACGTCGGCAATAAAGCACTCCGCTTTTACGCCCTGCGCCTCGCAGTCCGCCTTTACCTGCTTTCCGCCGTTTTCTAATTCCACTTCGCTTCTGCAGTTGATTGCGATATCAAACCCATCTGCGGCAAGCTTTCTCGCCATCGCTGCGCCCAATCCCTGGGACGCACCTGTAATCAGAGCTAATTTACCCAATTTCTACACCCCGAATCTTTACAAAATCTTGCAAAAGAGTCTCCGCCTCTTTCGTCATGCTTTCAATAATTTCTCGGCAGGTTTCTTCTTTATTGACCATCCCTGCGATCTGTCCCGCCATGAAGCTCCCCTCTTCTGTATTGCCGTCGATCACAGCTTTACGCAGAGAGCCTACAGACATTTCTTCAAAAATCTGGGGATCCAGATGCTGTTTTTCAATTTCAGTCAGTTTTTTCGTAAATTTATTTCTCACAGAACGAACCGGATGTCCGGTAAAGCGGCCGGTAACTGCCGAATCGGTATCCTTCGCCTTCAATACCATATCCTTGTAGTTTTGATGGATGGTGCATTCCTTTGCCACTAAGAAACGGGTGCCGACCTGTACGCCCTCAGCGCCCAGCATCAACACTGCCGCCATCCCTCTGCCGTCCGCTACACCGCCGGCGGCAACTACCGGGATACTCACCGCATCTGCAATCTGAGGAATCAAACACATGGTGGTAATATCCCCAATGTGACCGCCTGCTTCACAGCCTTCCGCCACAACCGCATCTGCTCCGGCGCGCTCCATCCGCTTTGCCAAGGCCACGGATGGCACAACAGGAATCACTTTAATCCCCGCTTCCTTTAACGCCGGGATATATTTGCCCGGATTTCCAGCCCCAGTGGTGACAACGCTCACCTTTTCTTCGATGCAAACGTTGAGAATCTCCTCAGCCGAGGGATTCATCAGCATCACATTGACCCCAAAGGGCTTGTCTGTCATAGACTTCGCTTTTCGGATTTCCTCCCGGACCACTTCGGCAGGAGCGGCTCCTCCGGCAATCAGCCCCAAACCGCCGGCGTTCGATACTGCCGACGCGAGAGAAGCGTTTGCCACCCAAGCCATACCGCCCTGGATCATCGGATATTCAATCCCTAAAAGAGACGTCAACCTTGTTTTCATTTTCCAAAACCTCCATTACGACCTTTTGCAGAAAGGCCGTGCCCATTATTACCATTCAAAAATCGCCGCTCCATAGGTAAGGCCCGCGCCGAATCCAACGACACAAATCTTATCTCCTTTTTTGAGCTGGCCCTGTTCTTTCAACTGGCACAGCCCCAAAGGAATGCAGGCGCTGCTGATATTGCCATAGTCCTGAATGTTCACATAGCATTTTTCCTTTGGCATTTTGAGCCGTTTCATCGCAGTCTGCACAATGCGGATATTCGCCTGATGAGGAATAATCAGATCAATTTCCTCCAGGGAGATTCCCGCCTTTTCCGCTGCCGCTTCCACAGCCTGAGGCATTGCGGTAGTGGCAAATTTATAGACGTCGTTTCCCTGCATCTGCATAAATCCTGTGGGAGCGTCGTTCATGCGCTCATCTCCCCAATCCGCCGTCCCGGTCTTAAATGGATTTTCCGGCACAGGCAGTTTGGTGAAGATCTTGTCCGCTCCCTGAGGAGAGCTTTTGATGACGGAAGAATAAAGCCCGTCGCCCTTTGTCACTACTGTCGCAGCCGCCCCGTCGCCAAACAGCACACAGGTGCTCCGATCTGTATAATCAACCATCCGAGTCACAATTTCGGAAGACACAATCAGAACCGTTTTGCAGTCACCGCATTCCAAATATTTCTGCGCAATATCCAGCGCAAAAACATATCCGGCGCAGGCGGCGTTTAAATCCATGCAAACTGCATCCTCTATCCCGATTTCCTTTGCCACCAGACAAGCCATCGAAGGTGTTAAACAATCGGCCGTCACCGTAGTACCCAGCACCATATCAACGTCTTCTACCTCAATGCCGGCGTCTTTGATTGCCATCCGCGCCGCTTCGGCTCCCATCTGAAAAGCCAGTTCTCCATTGGTGATATGCCTTGTTTTGATTCCCGTCCTGGTGGTAATCCATTCATCACTGGTATCCACAATTTTTGCAAAATCATCATTATCAGCAATGACGTCGGGCACATACATCCCTGTACCCTTTATCGTCAAACCCATGTGTGATCCTCCTTGTTTTTCGGAATGCAAAGAAGAAAAAATAGCTTGCTCTGAAAGTCGGAGCAAGGCTTCGTCTTGCAATCTGGTATCGATCTGTGGTATAGTTTATAAGTATAGTTTACATTATACCAGTATAATAGTAAAATTTTATCTGCAAATTGTCAATAAAATTTTGTTTATTTCGTTACACTATGCGGCATTTTCTCGGCAAAATCTTCCTAATTCTGTGTAAAACCGAAACGAATTCACAAAATTTTAATATATTATTTAACTTAAAAATTATAGTTAAAGGAGTTTTGGATATGGCAAAAAATATTTTTCTCTTTTCCGGGCAGGGTTCCCAGTATCCCGGCATGGGGCTGGAACTGGCCAAAAAGTACCCTTCCGCTCAGCGTATTTACGACTGCGCAGGCGACATGCTGGGAATCAATCTGAAAGAAATCTGTGAGACCGCATCAGAAGCTGAACTGGCTCAGACCAAGATTTCTCAGCCTGCTATTTTCACAACCTCTCTGGTTGCGCTGAACGCGATGAAAGAAGAGGGAATCCCTTACGACGGCGTAGCAGGCCATTCTCTGGGCGAATATGCCGCGATGGTGGCTGCGGGCATGGTTTCCATGGAAGACGGCTATCGCCTGATTAAGCATCGCGCCGCCGCGATGCAGGCCTGTGCGGAACAGAACCCGGGAAGCATGTGCGCAGTCATGGGCGTAGACGCCAAAGAAATCGAAGATGTCTGCGAAAAGGCCAATGGATATGTGGTACCCACCAACTATAACTCACCGGTTCAGACGGTCATCGCCGGGGAAGAAAAGGCCGTGGAAAACGCGATGGCAATCTTTGGGGAAATGGGGAAGAAATGCGTGAAACTAGCAGTCAGCGCCGCATTCCATTCTAAATTGATGCAGCCGGCAGCAGACGAATTTCTCTCCAAAATCGGCGATATTTCTTTCAAGGCTCCGGAAAAGGAATTTTATTCCAATGTGATGGGCGGACTTCTTACCGATTACTCTGATATGCCGGGCTATCTCGCCAAACACCTGACCTCTTCCGTCCGCTTTGTAGAGGAGTTGAATGCAGTCTCCGCCGCCGGATATGAAAACTTCGTGGAATTAGGTCCTAACAAGGTATTAACAGGGCTCGTCAAGAAAACCCTGAAAGGCGCTTCCGCCATGAATGTGGAAAATGAAAAGACGCTGATGAAAGCTCTGGAAAAACTCAACGGATAAGAAAATCGTATCAAAAACGCCCTCCGTCTATAAAAGACGGAGGGCGTTTTATTTTACTTCTTTGCAACCATGCCGCTATTCTTCCGGCTGAATGTCGTCATAAATAAAACGATGCAAAATCTCAGCGGCGTTGTCTAAATCATAGACGTAATACCACAAATCCCCGATATACTGTCCGCTGGAATTACACTCTTTGTTGGGAAATACGGTCGTTTTCCAAGTCGGGCTACTTCCAATGGCCCACATTCCTAAATCCATGATTTCCGTATAAGACAGGGAGGTTTGAACACTGCCCAAAAGCTTGTTGGCAATAGACGGATATTGGGTGACACTGGCACTTTTCACCTTATTGAACAGCGCTTCCAACACTTCTCGCTGACGAGAAGTTCTGGCAGTATCGCCGCCTACTTCACGCACTCTGGAATAAGCTACCGCCTGAAGTCCGTTTAATTCCACGTCTCCGGTACCGGGAATCGGATCGGAATAAAGTCCGGACTCTGTCCCCATAGAAGCCAGCTTTTCATTGGCGTGGGAAAGTTCTTCCTCTGTAATATTGACTGTTACGCCGCCTAAATAATCGATCACATTGGCCAGCTGTTCAAAGTTTACGGAAACATAATCTTCTATATCCATATTGAAATTTTGATTCAGAGTCTTGATGGCCAATTCCGCTCCGCCATAAGCATAGGCGTGGTTGATTTTGGTATTGCCATATCCTTCTACGGCAGCATAAGTATCTCTGGCAATGGAAGAAAGCTTTAAGCTGTTATGCTTCTTATCAATCGAAAGGATGATAATCGCATCCGATCTGCCGCTGTCGTCCATTGCACGGGTATCCAACCCAAACAGAGCAATATTGGTAATATCCGCATCCTGTGATTTTTCCTGAGTTTCTGAAGTAACCCCCAGTTTTTCCGGGTCTTTGGTCAGGTTGTTATCTCGGTTGAGAGAACCAAAGGTATAGGAGAAGATCGCGGCAGCGCTTCCTACAGCCAGCAGAATAATCGCCAGAATAACCGATAAGATAATGATGACCTTTTTCTTTCTTGCCGTTAATTTCGCCATAACTAAATTCCTTTCTCTGATACGTCTTACTTTTGCCGATTCACTCGCGGCAAGAGTTTATGGGTGGCACGTTCCGTTGTTCATCTTACTGTAAACCTTTAAAATAGCGGTTTGCGTTTTTCCATCTTTGATTTTTCCCGCCATCACCATTTGATAGAGCGTTTCCAAAGGATAGCGCTCGACATCCAAAAACTCATCCTCATCCAGATGCTGTTTTGTCTTCTTCAGCCCAGTAGCGAGATAGGTATGAATCACTTCGTCCACATAGCCGACGGAGGGATAAAATTCCCCCAAATTCTCATAGGACGCCGCTGTAAGGCCGGTCTCCTCCTCCAACTCACGCTTTCCGCATTCCAGAGGATCTTCCCCCGGAGCAAGTTTTCCGGCTGGAAGTTCCAGTAAAACCTGATGATAGGGGTAACGGAACTGCCGCACCATATAAACCTCATTTTCAGGAGTAAGAGCGACGATACAAACTCCACCGGGATGAGAGATCACTTCACGCAAGGCGGTTTTCCCGTTTTCCAATTCCACTGTATCTTTTTTCAGACAGATAATTTTTCCGTCATATAAAACCTCGCTGGATAATGTTTTTTCTTCTAATTTCACAGGATCACTCTTTTCTGTTGAATTCGCATCGATTTTTCCAACCTTTACAGAAGAGAAAAACCAATTTTTCGTACAATAAAGCAAAGTTATCACTATTTTCAACTATTATCACATAAACAAAAGAGAATTTCAATATAATAAAAGTAGATTTTCAAGAGGAAATGAGGGATAAATTTGTCTTTTTATGAATCTCCTCCGAGATTTTGCGCTTTGGAAGAAAAATTAACGCAGTTGGTTCATATCTATCCTATGCTTAGACGCGTTACATTGGGAAAAAGTTTTTTAGGCAGAAGTATTTCCGGTATGCTCTTGGGAAACAGTCAACGAAGAAACTTCATGGCAGGGGCATTTCACGGCCAGGAGTGGCTGACGGCATCCCTTTTAGTGCGTTTTTTGGAGGATCTTTGTCATGAAATACAGAGCGGAGAAGGGCCTGCGTCCGAACTACTCGCCCAAAAAGGACTGCTGATTATCCCCATGGTAAACCCCGACGGATGTGAAATCGCTATCTGCGGCCCAAAAACTGCAGGAAAACAACAACATGCGGTAGAACAGATGATGACACAGGATTCCCGCTCCTGGCAGGCCAATGCCAGAGGGGTAGACTTAAACCACAATTTTGACGCAGGCTTTTCCCTTTGCCGGGAAATGGAACTCAAACAGGGAATCCTCTGCCCCGGTCCCAGACAGCACGGCGGCCCCTTTCCCCACAGCGAACCGGAAACGCAAGCGGTAGTCAGGGCCTGCGAAACTTATTGTCCAGACTGTATTTTCGCCTTCCATTCCCAGGGAGAAGAGCTGTTTTATCAATACGGGAACCATACCCCAAAAGAAAGCGAAGCCATTGCCCGGCAGATCGCCAAACTCAGCGGATATGAATTAAAAAAACAAAGCGGCCTGGCTTCTCACGGGGGATGGAAAGACTGGTTTATCGATACCTATCACAGGCCCGGCTTTACCATTGAAATCGGAAAAGGAGTAAACCCTCTTCCTATAGAATCCTTACCGGACATCTACCGAAAGCTGAAACCGGCCATGTACGTTATGTGCGGCGCTTGAAGGAATCCCGCTGGGCTTTGAACACAAAGAGCTTACTGATACAAAAATTAAACAGCGCTGCCAAAAAGCTGGCGATTACTTTGAAAAGATATTGATGGAACCCCAAAAAATCCACAAAGAACCAGACAAATCCGGTTTCCATTGCTCCGGAGCAAATTCGCAAAGCCGTAAATTTGAAAAATTCCACCAGTATTTTGCGCAAACCTGTATTCTGCCGATAGCTCTGAAAGACAAAGCGACGATAAAGAAAAAAGCTGACGATTAACGCCGCCGTCCAGGAAATGCCGCTGGCCAAAAAAGCTTTGATGGAAAACAAGTTGATCAACAACGCATAGCCGCCAAAGCTTACAAGGGTCGGCGGAATACCAAAAAGAGCATACAGAATGAACGTCTGATAGCGCTTAAGATAGGAAAGACATCGTGTCTTAAAGTCGAATTTCATAAGTACGCTCCCTTCCATTTAGAGGAATCATTCCTGCTGTTTGAAACAGAACCCATTTCCATAAAGAAATGCTCTACTTCATTTTATTATAATCCAATTTGGAGAGCAATATAATAGGAATTTGTTAAAATATAAACCATCCTTCCTATAGTAGGTATCAATCATCTTTACTTTGACCTTATTTTGAGCCATTGCATCACTCTGTCCGAAGAAAACGGATAGAGTGATGCAATTTTTGCCCTTTATTGGCAGGCAGAGCAACTCGTGACAATTTATTTTGTTTTAAAATTGTCAAGCTATTTTTACAAATTCTGATAGATTCACAAATATTTCTGCGAATTATACAGAAATATAATTTTTTTATTGTGCAAACAAGACGAAATCTTTACCTCAACTTTTTCTTTCTTTTAAATTATGTAAAAAATAGTGAAAACTCCTTGCAAAATACGAAAACCCGGATTATGATAAGGGTGACAAATTTTCTTCTGTAGCCGCTTCAGCGGCTGAAATGACGATATCTATTAACATCTCAGGCATCAACAAGACTGCCGTATTGCCGATTTATGCTTCTATTCTCTTTGGAGAAAACCAAATTTTCATTCATAATTATTTTGTTTATTGATATAAAAGGACTGATTTTTCATGGCACAAAAAACTTATAAACTTTTGGGCTATCCATTGGCGCATTCCCTTTCTCCTTTTATCCACGAAAGGCTATTTCAGCTTTCCAAAAAGAATTCTATCTATGATCTTTATGAGATTTCTCAGCAGAATTTTGAACAGAATGTAGAGTCTTTGCTGAAAAATGATGGACTGAACATCACCATTCCCTATAAAGTGGCAATTATCAAACACCTGGATAAAATTGATGAACGGGCAAAACTGTATAATTCCGTCAATACCGTTCACTGCGGCGAGAAGGAGACCGTCGGCTACAACACAGATTGCTACGGCTTCTTACAGGGAATCAAGGATTTGGGTACTTCTTTAGACGCTGGTCCTGTCCTCCTGCTGGGAGCCGGCGGGGCGGCGAATATGATCGCGACGGAAGTTGCACTTACTGGCTCCCGTCTCACTATCGCCGTCAGGGAAAGCGGCCTGCCTCGTGCGGAGGCTCTACGCAATCAATTGATGACTGTCAACGCTGCCTGCTATGTCAACGTAACTACGCTGGATCAAATTGAGGGCAGTTATAATCTTTTGGTAAACGCCACCCCGGTAGGAATGTATCCGCATATGAACGAATGCCCTGTTTCCAAAGAAGTAATTTCATCCGTAAAATATGTGTACGACCTGATTTACAACCCTGTGGAGACAAAACTGATCCAGATGGCAAGAGAACTTTCCATTCCTGCGGCAAACGGCATTTCCATGCTGGTATGGCAGGCCGTTTATGCCCATAAAATCTGGTATCAGGCAGATTTCAAAAAAGAAGATATCGATAAGCTCATCCGAGATACAGAAGAGAACATTGTCAATCATTTCGTGCAAAAGCTTTCCGATCGGGATACACAAAAATCCTGATTTCCTTACATCAGGCAGAAGGCAGAACAATAGGAGTATCTTCCATGAAACATATTTATCTGTGCGGATTTATGGGCTGCGGAAAATCTACCATTGGCAAAGCCCTCTCCAAACGACTTTCCATGCCCTATTATGATTTGGATCAGCTGATTGAACAAAAAGCCGGAATGCCGATCCCCGAGATTTTTGCCGCCTACGGGGAAGCACATTTCCGCGCCTTAGAGAGCGAAGTGCTGGTGGAATCCGGAAAATCTGAGCCTGCGGTCATCGCAACTGGAGGCGGTATTTTCACCAATCCCAAAAATGGGAAATTAATTCAGTCCTTGGGCATCGTCGTCTTTCTCAACACTCCCTTTTCTTATTGTTATCAACGGATCAAAGGGGATGCTTCTCGCCCAGTAGCCGTCTCAAAGTCCAGGGAAGAACTGTTTGAACTCTATCAAAGCCGGGTTTCACGCTATCGGGCATTCTCTCATCTGAACGTCGTTTGCCGGGGCAGTATCAAACAAAGCGTACAAGATGTGCTGAAGGCTTTGCAAGCCGCAGAACAAACGAAAAGAAGTTAAAATCCGTTTCAGAAAATTACCCTCCATAGGGCTTCAGCCATATGGAGGGTTTTGTTGTACAATCGTCAAACCGACGGTTTTGGTAGTGAAAACTTACATTTCCCATTCGATTGGGTTAGGAATCGCCTCAAAATCTCCTCGATCTCTGGAAGGCGGTATTCCGCAACGCTATTGCCGTTTCTGTTTTGGATTGATATTTTTTACCGACTCTCTGGAAACCAGTTTAACGTCTAAGACCAGCTTTTCCACTCCTTTTTCCGCACGGTTGAGTTTTCTCAGCAAAATATCGGAAGCCTCTCTTGCCATGCTGGAACGAGAGGTGGTAATTGTTGTCAGCTGTACTGGAAAACGGTATTTCGCTTGGATATTGTCAAATCCCACTACCGACACATCTTCCGGCACGGAAAGTCCCCGCTTTTGCAGGCAGTAAATCACTTCCCAGGCAATCATATCGCTGAAAGCTACAATGGCGGTAGTTCCGTTTAAATCAGAAACTGCCTTTTCCACCCGGCGTCCTTCTCCCATCAAAATGGGGATCGATTTAATCAGGCTCTCGTCATAGGGAATCCCATATTCCATAAGCGCTTTCTGATACCCCATCAGCCGTTCTTTCGCCACCTGTTTGGGACCGCTTAAAAACATAATTCTGCGATGTCCATTCCGCAAAAGACATTTGGTCACTTCGTATCCGCCGGTCACCTCATCCCAGACCACATAATTGGTATCGATTCCAGAAAAACGGCGGCCCAGCAACACAAAAGGAGTATTTCGCTGTTTTAAAAATTCAATATTCTTCTCCCCTTTTGGGGTAGGACAGATCATGATGCCGTCCACGTTTTTGCTCAGCGCCGCAATAATTGCTTTCCGCTCGATTTCCTCGTCCTCATTGGTGTTTAAGATAAAGGAAACATAGCCCTGCTCTTTTAAATAGACCTCGATATCCCGAACCAAAATAGAGAAAAAGGGATTGGAAATATCTCCTAGTATAATTGCCACAATCTTACTTACGCCGGATCGGAGAGAACTGGCGGAAGCATTTACGATATACCCCATTTCATCCGCCACTTTTTTAATTAGCTCCCGGGTTTTCGGGGAAATATCTGTTTTGTCCTTTAATGCGTGAGAAACCGTATTGATCGAGTAGCCTGTTTTTTGCGCAATGTCCTTTAACGTAACAGCTTTTTGCCCCTTAGGGATCATGCAGATGCCTTCTTTCTCTTTTTCTAATAAAGTTTTGATACTATTATGAGTAAAATCTTATCATACCTATTTCTGTTCCGTCAATAGCAATTGCGAAATAAATTCTACTTTATCTGTGGATTTTTGCTTTTTTCTCAAATTGGCGGGCGGAAGAAGGAAAAACAGAAATTTATCTTACAGAACCCTATGGGTTCTAAACTCCGTTTGTGGGGGGCCGCCCCCACACCCCGGCTCAATTTTGCTC
>CALWNT010000105.1 GCA_944382885.1 uncultured Clostridia bacterium
TGAGGCCACACATTCCGGCATTCCCCCGATGATCAGATAGTTGTTGTAGGCTTCTAGTAAGCGGTTGTGGAAGATTTCTTCAATCGTCTGATCCTTCTGAATGCTTTCATAGTAAGCAAAGAGCACCGGGTCGATTGCTTCCAGAAACTCATCAAAGCGGAGCGGATACAGATCAAGCAGATTGACCATGCCTACCGGGTAGGACTTTGGCTGCGCAAGCAGGGTTCCAAGCAGGCTTCCGGCTGCAGCAACATGGTACTCGTTCGCCTTCTCCTTGAAGTATTTGAGGGTATTGAGCGCTTCCGGGCATTCCTGTATCTCATCGAAAATAACGAGAGTTTCCCCAGGCAAAATCTTTTCCCCGGCGATCATGGAAAGCAGTTCAATGATCCGCTGGGGGTTTTTGTTTGTCTCGAAAATGGATTTCAGCTCATCTTCCTCGTCAAAGTTAAAGTAAACATAGCTTTCATAGCAGCTATGGCCAAATCGTATAACACATTTTTCCCGGAGTTAGAACAAAAGATACGCACATTTTTCCTGAAAAATTCAATATAAATCATCACATTTTTCTGCGCTTATTGTACTACTATGTACCAGTCAAGAAGAGTAGCCACGAAAAATAATAGCCCATTATGCTTTTTCCTCAATCATTTCATTCAGACATTGCAAAAAGTATTTTGCCGCTTTGGAAAACACCTGATATTTTTTCCAGATGATAAATCCCCGTGCTTCCAAACGGGGAGAAAATGGGCGAAAACAAAGGCTGCTTCCCTGCGTGTTAATGAGTTTATCGTAGCACAGGGCGTATCCAAGTCCTTCATCCACCAGCAGCGAGGCATTAAAAAGAAGGTTGTAAGTAGCCACAATATGCAGTTCTGACTCTTTTCGCTGAAGCCATTGATTCAGATATACGTCATCCCCCTTTTGATGGGAGACGATCAGTGGTTTATCCCACAAATCTTCCGGGCAGATGTTTTCTTTTTCTGCCAATGGAGAATCCTTACGCATTAAAACGCCCCAGGTATCTTTGACAGGAACGGGGATGGCCTCATATTTCTGTGAATCAATCTCTGTAAAAAGCAGTCCGAAATCGATGAGCCCCTTATCCAGATATTCAAGAACATGCTCCGCATTGCCGCTGGAGATGTGATACTGAATATCCGGATATTTTTGCTGCATTTTTTTAGCAACCTGTGCAAATAAACGGACGGTTTCTGTTTCACCGGTTCCGATAAAAACATTCCCGGAAATGGTTTCGTTGGAACCTGAGATTTCTTCTTTTGTGCGGCGCATCAGAGAGACCATTTCTTCCGCCCGCTTACGCAGAATCATCCCTTCTTCCGTCAAAATGACTTTGCGGGATCCTTTTGCACCGCGAATGAGGAGCTGCTTACCCAGTTCTGTTTCCAGCGCTTTAAGCTGCGTGGACAAAGCTGGCTGTGAGATGTGCAAAGACTCTGCCGCTGCGGTGATATTCTGTTCCCTTGCTACAGCTAAAAAATATTCTAATAATCGAAATTCCATTAAGACCACCTCCTGTAAATCAGTAATCAGTATCAGTATAGAATATAATTGCATAAAAAACAATTATGGAAAATAATAATACATAAGAATTTGATATTCAATTCGTCCGGCAGTACACTTTAGATATAAAGAAAAACATGATGAAAAGAGGTTGATTGAAATGAAAGCACAGATGTTCAAGGATAAAGTCGTCATCATTACAGGGGCCAGTTATGGCATGGGCCAGGCGATGGCGGAATTGTTTGCAGAAGAAGGTGCGGCAGTGATCCTTACCGCCCGTCATCAGGAAAATTAAGAAAGCGGTGAAACAATGAAAAAAATAATGTCTTTCCTGTTCTTTGTTTTACTTAGCATATCCTTACTGCTGCCCGGATGCGGGAAACAGGAACCAGTTCAAAGTGATACGCTGGAGACTTCTGCGTCATCAGAATCCATCTCGGCTGCTGAGCCGGAATCCACGCATTCTTCTGAGACAGAAAAACCGGAACAGACAGAAAGTGAATCAAGTGAGGAGGAAAACAGCGAAATGATGATGAACGTCAATGTAAACGGACAAAACTTTACAGCCACTTTAGAGAACAACAGAGCCGTGGATGTTCTTGTTCAAATGATGGAAAAAAGCCCCGTTACCTTGCAGCTCAGCGATTATGCCGGATTTGAAAAGGTGGGTCCGCTGGGCCAGAGTCTCCCTGCCAGCAACAGCCAGACCACGGCCCATGCCGGGGATATTGTACTGTATCAGGGAAATCAGATCGTCATGTTCTATGGCTCCAACTCATGGAACTACACAAGGCTTGGTCATATTGATGACCTTACTGGCTGGGAGGAAGCACTGGGAAGCGGCGATGTGACAGTCGTCTTGTCAATGGAGGACTAATGCAGAATGAAGATTCACATGTTTGAACTGAGTGCAAATGTAACTCGCACGGCGGTCTCTTATCCGAACCGCTACGGTATTCGCATTGCGCCAGATCTCTATGCGGCAAAAGATCTGGATGAAGTGCAAAGAGACAAATGATCGACTTTAGCCCCTTTCTGTGCTATGATAATACAATCATACTTACAGCGCAGAAAGGGGTATTTTCATGGAAAATACTTCTAATGGAACAGGGCTTTCCCCGATTGTCCTCTATGACGAAGTCTGTAACACTGATATGGGAAAAAGCAAAGAGTATGAGGCGCAATGTCTGGATATATGGAAAGAGGTGAAATTTGTGAATTTTGATATATCCCAATTTGATTCTTACCGTGAGGATAACCGACGTGAGGTGAAAAAGGCAAAAGGCGGGCTCCCGCTGTCCCTTTGGGAAAGTTATTCGACTTTTGCCAACTGCTATGGCGGAGTCATTATTCTTGGGGTAAAGGAAAATAAAGACGGCAGCTGG
>CALWNT010000106.1 GCA_944382885.1 uncultured Clostridia bacterium
TGTATAGCGGTGTATTGCGTGGAGGAAGGAGGGCGAATAGGTACAGGAAACACAACAGAAAGAAAAAGTGTGTATAGAGTAAGGTAGGAACGACCATGAGAGTGGTCGCTTTTTTTATGGGAAAAATTCCCCTACAAAAATGCGGCATTCCAAGGAATGAGTTGTTCCTTACTACCAAGGTATGGATCTCCAATGCGGGATATGAAGCCGCGAAAGCTTCTATTGACAAATCCCTCAAAAAACTGCAAACTGATTATATTGACCTGCTTCTGATCCATCAGCCTTTCGGAGATTACTACGGCACCTATCGCGCGATGGAAGAAGCATATCAGGCCGGAAAGCTCCGCGCAATCGGCGTTTCCAACTTTTATCCAGACCGGTTGATTGATCTGTGCCAGTTTGTGGAAATAACTCCCGCCGTCAATCAGGTGGAAACCCATGTATTTCAGCAGCAGAAAACCGCTCATGAATATATGAAAAAATACGGCGTACAGCACGAATCCTGGGGTCCCTTTGCCGAAGGACGGAACGATTTCTTTACCAATCCTGTTTTAACCGAAATCGGCGCCAAATACGGAAAGTCCTCCGCGCAGACCGCATTGAGATTTCTGCTTCAAAGCGACGTAGTGGTCATCCCAAAATCCACCCGGAAAGAACGCATGGCAGAGAATATCGATGTATTTGATTTCACCCTAAACGACGAGGATATGAAAGCCATTGCGGCGCTGGATGAAGGGGAAAGCCTCTTTTTCTCCCATTACGATCCGGCAACCGTAGAAATGCTGACCAACATGGGCAAAACTCGAAAGGTATAATGGCCATGAACCATGATCTTTGCGTTTTGCTTTAGAAAGGAGCTTTCATCATGACTGATGGCAAGAAAAAATTATGGTCTGTCTTGGCGGCGGCAGCCTTAGCGTTTTCAATCAGCGCCTGCACCCCTTCTGACAGTGAAAATCGCCAAGCTTCCGAACCCGCCTCCAGTGCGGCGTCAGAAGCCGGAAATACAAACACCTCCGATTCCGCTTCAGAAGAACAGGAAGCAGGAAATGCACAGACAGGCGACAGCAACATTTTAATCGCCTATTTTACAGCGGCAGAAAACAGCGGGGTAGACGCCGTTTCCTCCGCCAGCTACACCACCATTGACGGCCAAGCGGTAGGACGGGTTCAAGCGGTAGCAGACATGATTCAAAAGAATACCGGCGGGGATCTTTTCTCGATCCGGACGGAAACCGTCTATCCTGCTGACGGTGGAGAATTGATCGACTACGCCGCTCAGGAGCAGGAGGAAGACGCGCGCCCGGTGCTGACGTCTCATATTGAAAATCTCGACCAATACGACACCATCTTTATCGGTTACCCAAACTGGTGGGCAGACCTGCCGCAGGCGCTTTACAGTTTCTTTGACGAATATGATTTCTCCGGCAAGACCATCATCCCCTTCAATGTTCATAATGGGAGCCGTTTTTCCAGAACGATCCAGACCATTCAGGACTTAGAACCGGATGCCACGGTGATTGAGGACGGATTTACCGTCAGCGAACGAAATGTAGACCAGGCCGATTCTGATGTGGCAGATTGGCTGGAGGATTTGGGTTACTAAGGAGGCGCCGGTATGAAAAAAAGGTTCTTCGCCCTCTTTCTCTGCGCCGCACTTACCCTGCTTTGTCTGTCCGGATGTTCTGAAAGCGCGCCGCCGGAAAGAAGGGGACAGGGAGCAGAGTCTTCCTTATCCTTCTCTGAGCAAACCTCATCCCAATCAGAGGAGGCCGACCAAACCGGTGTAGTTGCAAACCAGATTCTGGAAGGGGAAACCGGAGAAATTCACTACAGCTACTACCTTCCGGAAGGCTATGACGAAACCCGGGAGTACCCTATGATGGTTGTAATGCCCGGATATGACATGATGTGGTTTGGCGAAGATTCTGCCGGCTCTAACCTGAACTGGAGGGGATTCCTCTCTTGGACGGAACTGGATGAGGATCTAATTGTGGTGTCCGCTCAGCTCACCGATTGGGGCGAAACGTCGGCCCGGCAGGCTGTCGAGCTGACGGAATATTTTCTGGAACAATTTGCAGTAGATCCATCTAGAGTTTACGCAGCAGGATATTCTGCCGGCGGAGAGACCATGTCCCAAGCGGTAGCTATGCGTCCTGATCTATATGCCGCCTATCTTCACGGGGCCTCCCAGTGGGATGGCGAGTTTACTCCGGTAGCGGAAAACGACGTTGCGGTTTATATCTTTATGGCGGAAAACGACGAATATTACGGCTCTCAAAAGGCACGGGACGCCTATGAAGGCTTACATGACGCTTATGAAGCCGCCGGATGGCCGGAGGAAGAGATTGAAACTGTGTTACAGCTGGAAATTCCGGATAACGAATATTTTAGCCAACGCGGCATTACTGAAAATTATCACGGCGGCGGCAATGTTTTATTTGAGGACGACTCTATTTTGAATTGGATTCTTTCTCAGCACAAATAAAAAGTGCTTTACAGCAGAAATTGCAAAGTCATGGAAAAAGGAGGGATTCTGATTGGAAGAATTGCACACAGCAGTACAAAAGGTCATGGATCCGGTAAACCGGGTGATTTTGGGAAAAGAGGAGGAAATCCAGGAAATTATGACAGCCTTTTTGGCAAACGGGCACATTCTGCTAGAGGACATCCCCGGTGTGGGAAAAACCACTCTGGCGCTGGCGTTTTCTAAAGGGATGAAGCTGGATTACCGAAGAATCCAGTTTACCCCAGACGTCCTCCCGTCTGATCTCACTGGTTTTTCCATCTATCGGCGGGATCAGGAAAAGTTCGTTTACCAGCAGGGCAGTGTATTCTGCAACCTCCTGCTTGCCGATGAACTGAACCGTACCTCCCCGAAAACCCAGTCGGCGCTCCTGGAGGTCATGGAGGAGCGAAAGGTAACTGTAGAGGGAGTCACCCGAGACGTTCCCAGCCCATTTCTTGTCATCGCCACTCAAAATCCCTCCGGCGCCGCCGGCACCCAATATCTGCCGGAAGCACAGGTGGACCGGTTTATGGCCAGCCTTTCCATCGGTTATCCCGATTTTGAAAGCGAACTTTCTCTGGCAATGGGAATCAGTGAAAAAAGCCGGGTAGAAGACGTCCATCCGGTCATGGACGGAGATTTGTTGCTGCGTGCGCAAAAGGCAGTCTGTGAAGTCTACCTCAAGGAATCTGTTTCCCGCTATCTGGTAGCGCTGATCCGCGCCACCCGGGAACACCGCTGTATCCAGCGGGGGGGAAGTCCCCGGGCAACGATCGCCTTGGTCCGAATGGCCCGGGCCTCCGCCTGGCTGAAGGGGCGCAGCTTTGTCACGCCGGAAGATGTTGCGGAACAGTTTCCCTTTATCATTCGTCATCGTCTCATCTTCAATCACACCGCAAGGCTGGAACAGATGGATCAGAACGCGGTTATTTCTGAAATCCTTTCTTCTGTCAAAAAGCCTTCTATGGGAAAAGAACGATGAAAATAGTATTGCTTCTTCTGCTGATCCTTCTGACATGGTATCTTGCCGCAATGTATCATCTGGTCTCCCTAATGGTGTTGGCAGTCGCTCAGCTTTTGCTCCTCTTGTGCATGCTTTTCCTGTCCCGCTATTTTAAACGTCATCTTTCGGCTCGCTTTATCGGGGATTTTGCGGTGGTGGAAAAGCAGCGGGAAACTCCATGTCCCCTGCTCATTGAAAATACCGGGCGTTTTCCCACAGGGCCCTTTCGCCTGCGCTTTCTCCTGTCCTACTGGAACCAGCAGAATCAAAAGTCCGATTTTTTATATGGAGATACCGCCGATCCCGGAGAAACCAGCTTGGATTTCCAAATCACGGCGCCCTGGTGCGGTCTGCTGCGAGTTTCGATAGACAGCGTACAGATATTTGATTATCTCTCGCTGTTTAAAGCCAAAACCTCCGGAAAGGACAATCTGTCTATTGCGGTTTTGCCTTTAGGGACAACGATGAAGATTTCTTTCTCCCATGACTTCTGGCACCGGCAGGGATGGTTGGAAGAGGTCCGTCCTGCCTTTGGAAACGGCAGTGGGGAAATCCGCCAGCTGCGCGAGTACGCCCCAGGGGATTCCTACCGACTGATCCACTGGAACCAGACAGCCCGCATGGAGGATCTGTGGGTGAAAGAACAGGAACCGGAACAGGAAAAAACCATTTTATTGTATCTGGATCTTCGTGCGGACAATCCGCCGGATTCCAAAAAGCTGGACGCCTTTTTTGAAGTGCTCTATTCTCTGATCCTGAGCCTGCTTCAGGAAGGGCTTTCTATCCAAGTCCAGTGGAAGGAACCCAACAGCCAGACTATCGATCATATTATCAGCAACGTGGAAGATGGCCGCCGGATGCTGCTGCAATTATATCAAAATAATCACCTGAGAGATGGAGGGATATCTTCTGTCTCAGAATCCGAAAATGGACTTTGTCTGGATTTGAATTTGCGCCTTTCGGCAAATGGTAGAGAGGTGTTTCAGTTTTCTCAAGAAGATTATAAAGAGGAACTGGAACACATGTCCTTTATCCTTTAAAATAGGAGGTGGAGAGATGAAAAAGGAAAACATTCTAGTCGGGAAAAAAACAGGAAATTCCGAAAGCGCTTCCGGCTTTGACCTGTTGTTCCTCTGGGCCGCTGTTTACGGTATGCTGTTTCTTCTCCTCTCTGCCGACGCGGTTCAGTTTCAGCCTTGGATTGCCTTCCCGGTTGCCGCCATCCCGGGAGCGCTGCTCTGGTATGGTAAACGAAAACAAAAATCCAGATGGCTATGGGGGATATTTGCTGTCCTGCTTTTATCCTCCCTTGTTTCGTTTTTGATTCCAGCTTTGCAGGGAGAACTACGTGCTTTGCTGTCCGTCTTTTTCCAGGGAGGGGAAAGCACCCAAAGGGATGTCACCGGAGCCGTCCTTCTTCTTGGACAGGTGGCTACTCTGGCAGTATTTCTCCTGGAACTGGTCTTTCGCACCCATTGGCCGATGTATCTTTTCACGACTCTGGGGCTGCTTATCGTTCCCTTTTTAGGTCTTGATCCGGGTATTCCCGCAATCTTTCTGTTTTTTGCATTTCAGGTTGCCTTTTGGACGATGAACGGGTTTTCTAAAAAGAACCAAAACCATCTCTCCCCGCATCCCTCAAAAGGAAAGAAACAAAGAAAAAACGCTGTTTCAGTTATCATGCTTTCCAGCGTCTTTCTGGTCTCTCTGTTTGCAGTGGGCTGGAATGCCGAATGGTTTTACCAAGCGGCTTATGAGGCGGAGGGCTTGTTGCAAAGAAGCGTCAAACAAATCAGCGGTGTAGCCGCCAACCCAATCAATGGAACGGTAAGCCGAGGAAATCTCTATCCTGCCGGAACCTGGCAGATGGAACTTCGTATGAGCCAAGCGCCTACAGAGACTCTTTACCTTCGAGGCTTTTCCGGCGGAACCTATCTAAATGGAACATGGCAGCGGGCCGATGAGGAAGCTGTTTTTGCGCAGATGGAGGAGAACACCCTTCACTGGGATCAGTGGAGCGATTGGATTCCCAACATGTTTGACTCGATGTATTATGCTATGAACTCTCTCATGCTGAGGGAAGAACCCCTTCCGGATCGAGAATTATGGATCCAGCAGCGAGCCAGCACATGGGATCAATGGTATACTCCCTATGTCAGCAGATGGAACCGCTGGGGAATGGAAGAACAAGACGAGCAGCGTCCAAACGGCTACGGCTATGAATATTACGAAATCGGAGAAGTTAACATTGATTGGGAAAATGTCCCATCGGATTTTGAGGGAAACCGGGACTGGTATTTTGAGCTTCAGGAAGCCTACTATAAAGAAGCAGCGAACGCATATACTGATGTTCCCTTGGAGGATCTGCCCCGTCTGGTCAATTTGTGCGAGGAGAATCCGGCGGAGAGCCTGGAAGAAATTACCGCAACGATTCTCTCCCTTTTGCAGACCAACATGGTCTATACCCGGGAGCCGGGGCTGTTTCCTATGAACGAAGATCCGGTAGAATATTTCCTCTTCGAAGGACAGGAAGGATACTGTCAGCATTTTGCGTCTGCGGCAACTTTAATGTACCGGCTGTATGGAATTCCCGCCCGGTATGCCGCCGGATACGCCGTTTCTCCCTCAGCTTTTACCCAGCAAGAGGACGGAACCTATTTGGCAACCGTCACTGACGAATCCGCCCATGCCTGGCCGGAAATTTTTCTGGAGGATTACGGCTGGGTGCCAATCGAAGCGACCCCTTCCGGCATCAACAGTTTCGCTTATCCGGGAATGGATCAGGAATTATTAAACGAATATTTCACAAATCAAACTCTCCATGTGGAAACCATACAGCATTCACAAGTCGCAGACGACGAAGTTGACGCTCCTTCCGATTTGGCCCAAACATTTTCGATTCAAATAGATTTTCCAGGCTGGAAAACCGTGATCCGATATCTGGCATATGCACTGCTGCTCACTGTGGTTCTATTTATCGTTTATCGGGGCATTCGGCTGCGGGCAATCAAACGGATGGAGATACGAAAGTTATTTTCCAGAATGAAAAAAG
>CALWNT010000107.1 GCA_944382885.1 uncultured Clostridia bacterium
AAGCAATTTTACATCTATGATTTGGTTCTTTGAAAAACTGCCTATAGAATGGCAAAAACCCCGATAAAATCGGGGTTTTTGTGGGCTATATCTTTTTTATAGCCTCTTGATGGCGGAGAAGGAGGGACTCGAACCCTCGCGCCAGTGTTACCCGGCCTACGCCCTTAGCAGGGGCGCCTCGTCACCAACTTGAGTACTTCTCCATTTGTGACGTAAAACATCTCTCTATTTGGTTTTATTGGCGGAGAGGGTGGGATTCGAACCCACGGTTCCTTGCGGAATCACTGGTTTTCAAGACCAGCTCCTTAAACCACTCGGACACCTCTCCGCATCCACTCTCTCAAACGACGTGATTTATAATACCATACCTGTTTGAAAATGTCAATACTTTTTTGCATCTTTCTTTCTAACTTGGATTTCAGGATACTCTCCGGGAAAATCGTTTCTGTTTTATTCCCCAAGGGAGAAAGCAGAATTTCCTCTCCCTTGGGACATAATTCAAGTTAAGAAAATTTTTCGTCCGTTTCCATTCCCACCCGATCAATGACCAAATCCATTTCAATCTCCAGCTGTGCCTTTTCCATCACACTGTCAAAATCCGTCTGATGGGCGTTCCAGAAATCATATTCGTATTTTTTGAGCAAGTCCTCCAGATAGAGGATATCGCTTTTGTCTTTATTTACCACCTTCTGAAAACAGGACTGGATCTCCCGCGTCAGCTTTTCTTTGCAGTTATTTTCCAATTCACGGATATTTTCCTCGTTGAGCTGATTTTCCTGGGGAAGGAGGATCTCGTCTAAAGAACCCCGCAGGTTTGCCTTTAGCTGGAACACCGCCTTTCCGTCCTGAATTTGGGGAACAAGTTTGGTATTGCAGGAGTAGAACCGTACAGAAGCCTGACCGAGCTTTTCTCCTTCTCCTACCATGACTGCGTCGGTAATCATGTCGGACAGAAGCATCAGTCCTCTGGTTTCCTGACGGTCAAGGAGATCCACCACCTGATAATCCTTAAATACAGCAGTTTGTTCGATGCTCAGCTTGCCTACATTTTGAATCGTTTCGCCGGCACCGCTTTGGTACTCTCCCTGAGAACCGCCCTCCTGTTCGCCTTCCTCCTCCCGGTTGCCGGTCTCTTCCTCGGTAGGGGCGATCATTGGCAGGGCGATACAGCCGTCATAGAGATTCATATTTTTGGACATTTTGAAATAGGGGCAGAAATAGATCATTCCGTTTTCCTTGTTGTTTTTGACCATTTTTTCAATGGTTTCCGCCGCTAAGATTCCCTGATCGATATTCGTGGTAAGGATTTCCTGAGCTTTGCCCGACGCCATCAGCACCTCAACGTTCTGTCGGGTCAAGGCGCTCCGATTAAAGTAGCTGAACACATTCTGTATTCCCTGCTGGGAAAATTCACGTCCCAACACCAAAATCCGGTTGTGACCGGTGAAAATGTTGTTGCCTTGTACCAGAGTAGCATTGCTCATGGCGCTGGCGATGGTTTTTCCTTTGGAGGTAATAATGGTGGAATTATTCTTGCTGGTATCGATGGCTGTGCTTCCTCCCGTGCCTTTAGGGCTGTAAATCTGCATAGTCACTAAAAATTGATTATCCTCATAATCCAGACCGATGGCCTGGACGATGGCGGTCTCGTTCAGTTCGTTGTGGCTGATGCAGGAGGTGAAGCTCAAGCAAATAAGAACACCGCAGAGCAGCAGACAAATTTTTTTCATGCGCTTTTCCTCCTTCCAATCAGGACAATCAGCGGGATCACCGTAACTGCCAGAAAAATTGGGATGGGGTTTTGCAAAATGCTGTAGTATGTTTCAGAATTATTGCCCGCCACAGTGAGCAGATAGCTCCCTCCAAAGGCCAACAGGGAAATGACCGGCATAGACAGCCCCTTTTTCTTTTCCGGAAGCAGCCTTCCGATCAGTTCGCTTCCCAGAAGCAGATATACCGCCACCCGCACAAAGCTGATGAGTACCCACAAGGACATATGGAGCGCGTCCATCCGCTGGATAATTTTGTTTTCAATGATCGAGGCTACGGTATAAAAGGGAAAGAGCTGTTTCATGGTGAATTCCCCAAGGACTAAAATGGTGATTCCCCCCACCAGGGCGATAATCAGTCCGGATATTGCCAGATAAGAGAGGGAAATTTTCCAAAATTTCCCCTTTACCTTTGGATAAATTAAAATTAGAACCACAAATTCCATGTTTTTGGAGATATTGGAAACGACCGTTTCCAACAGGGATTCTACCGGTTTTTCATGAATTGGCCGGAGATTGACCCACTGGATTTTATTGCCGGAAAATAAAAGAATCATGGCGAGACTGATTAAAAACAACACAAAGATAATAGATGAAACTCTGGCGATCCCTTCGAGTCCCATAACGGCAGCGTAGATACAGGCGATGAAAAAAGTCGCCAGTATGATCAGCGCGGCGGCATTTGGAAATACCACGTTGGCCATAAAGGTCTGAAAGCGGGAAGCAGTCCCAATAATCACCATCAACAGCAACGCCGTGTAATAGAGAATCACTGCTGTGCCGAACCATTTGGACATGCCCCAGCATTCCAAAATTAAATCGTTTCCCTGAGTCTCTTTCCGAAACAGGAACAACAGGGGTAAAAGCAGGATCAAGGAAACAACCAGGGCAATGAGGTCTCCGATGAGGATTGCGTTGACCTCGGTTACCTGGGTGTAGCTGGGAGAAAAAAACACGGTATAGAACATCCGGCAGAGCAAAAGTAAGATTATGGCCTGAGCTCCGCTGATTTGTATTTTCAAAGCAACCATCCTTTCAAACGCCGTTATCTTCCGGCTTGTACCTCTATGCGTCCGGATCTTCCTCGTCGATATTCACACCGTTGAAATCCTGAATGCGGGCGGTTTTTTTCTGCAAAACCCGAAAGGAGGAGCGCACAAAGGTATCCCGCATGGAGTAAGGGCTCAAGGGGGAGATCGGGGAGAGGTAGGGAACTCCATAAGCGGACAGGGCGCAGGCGTTTACTGCTACCATCGCACTTGCCAGAGCTATTCCGTAAAGGCCCAGAGTGCCACCGATGATGATAAATGCGAAGCGGAGAATCGATACCGGTTCATGAAGTGATGGCACAACAAAAGAGGAAATTGCGGTCAGCGCCACAACAAGAATCATCGGCGCGCCGATCAGTCCCGCGGTTACCGCCGCGTCTCCGATGACCAGCGCCCCTACGATACTTACCGCATGTCCAATGGGACGGGGCAGCCTCAGCCCCGCTTCCCGCATAACCTCGTACATGAAGTGGATGACCAAAGCTTCCACCATCAATGGGAAGGGGGTAGTTTCCTGGGCGGAAACCACATTAAACAGCAGGGCATCCGGAAACAGCTCCGGATGAAAGGAACCTATAGCTACATAGGCGCCGGGAAGCAAAATGGAAATGGCAAAGGAGATGTACTTAATCAAGCGGATAAAGGTGGCGTAAAGAGGTTTATAGCAGTAGTCGTCAATACTCTGGAAGTTTTCTGAAAAAAGGTAGGGGACGATCAGGGCAAAGGGCGTGCCGTCTACCATCACCGCTACCCTCCCTTCCTGGATTTTGGCGCAGAGGGTATCCGGCCGTTCAGTAACGCCCACATCCGAAAAAATAGAGGAGCGTTTCCCCTCCAGAAAATGCTGGAGATATCCTTCGGTGAGAATCATCTCCAGATCCAGCTGGTGGAGCTTATGCCGAATCTCCCGCAAAAGCTTTTTGGAAACCACATCGGTCATATACATCATACAGATGTCGGTCTTACTTACTTTGCCCAGACTGAATAATTCAAATTTCAGGGTAGGGGACTTGATCCTTCGCCGCACCATGGTCATATTGATTCGAATCGGTTCGGTGAAGCCTTCTTTCGAACCTCTCTCGTTGGTTTCCGTGGAGGGCTCCCCGATCGAGCGGAAGCTGAAGCCCTGAGCGCCCAGAGCGATTCCATAAGGCAGGCCGTCAATCAGGATCACAACAAATCCGGACATCATAAAACGGAACAGCTCGTCGAAGGTGTAGACGTCCTTGAGGTCAATGGCCATCACCGAGCTGTCCTCAATAAAGCGGTAAATTTCAGCCGCCCCGTCTTCCTTTTGAAATTTGTGGTTCAGCAGCGGCGCGATCACCATTTTTGCCAACAGCTGAAGATTCACCATTCCCTCAATGATCATCACGCTGACTTTAACCCCGTTGATCTCAATTTCACGGACGTTTAAATCGGAGGAATTGTCAAATTTCTCCCGGAGCGTCACCATATTATCTGTTAAAGCAGGATAAAGCTCCTGCTGGCTTTGGATTTTTGCCTCGTTGCCGGAGGATTTTTTCTGATCTATCAGAAAATTCCGCCAGCTTTCTTTAATAAAGCGCAGCATAACCGTTCTCCTTTTTTCGAAGTTTCTTCCTATCCAGTATTACCCCAAAAAAAGAGTTTCATACTGATTCTTTTGGGAAGCTCAATTTTCAAGGCGTGAAAAGGAACTGAAAAATTCCAAACGGCATAGGATGGAGTGCCATGATTTTATTCTCTTGTACTAGTATAGTTTTTGGGCATACATGGCAAAAACATAGGGTATGGGATCTGATCCATACAAGACCATTATTCTGAAAGAGGGAAATAAGATGAATATTTACCGCAATACGTCCTGCCCGGGAATGGAAGGAAACTGCTGCTGCCCTTCTTCCTGCTGCGTCCAGGGAATCCCGGGGCCACAGGGGCGGCCTGGGCCGAGAGGGCTTCAGGGAGAACCCGGCCCGGAAGGCCCCCAGGGGGCCCAGGGCCCAATGGGACCTCAGGGAATTCAGGGACCAACCGGGCCTCGGGGAGTAACAGGAGCCACCGGCGCTACGGGGCCGGCAGGGCCTACTGGCCCCATTGGAGTTACCGGTCCTACCGGAGCGACAGGGCCTACGGGAGCAACAGGACCCACAGGTCCCACTGGGGCAACCGGAGCTACTGGAATGACCGGTACAGCCGCCACCGTTCGTGTGGGAACAGTGACTACAGGAGAGCCTGGCTCTGATGCCGAAGTGACAAATTCTGGTACCGCAGAAGATACGGTGTTCGATTTTGTCCTCCCGAGAGGGGAAGAAGGACCTATCGGTCCTCAGGGAATCCAGGGACCGGAAGGAGCCACCGGCGCTACAGGCCCGACCGGAGCAACTGGAGCCACAGGAGCAACCGGAGCTACCGGAGCCACGGGAATGACGGTGACTGGGCCAACCGGTCCCAGAGGCGCAACAGGTCCCACAGGGCCAACTGGTCCAACTGGAGCCACAGGAGCAACCGGGGCAATTGGAGCCACTGGCCCTGCCGGAAGTGATGGTGTCCAAGGGGAAACCGGTGCTCAGGGTCAGGCGGCGACAATCAGAGTGGGGAATGTTACTACAGGAGAATCTGGGACACCGGCTCAGGTAGTCAATGTCGGGGACGAAAATAATGCCGTGCTTGAATTCACAATCCCGAAAGGGGATGCAGGAGCAGGCGGGACGATTCAGGCTTTGGCAGTCGTGGATACCGCTGCGAAAAAGATGAATAACCGGACGCCGGTTGTCTTTACCAATCCGCCTCTGATCATGGATTCCAGCTATTCCTACACGCCCGGCCGGGCAAAAATCGATCTTCTGCAAACCGGCGTCTATCAAATGACCTTTCAATGCACTGTTGCGGCGGGAACAGGAAGCAAGCTTCCTTCGCAGGTTTTGATTCAGGGGTATTTAAACGGCACGCCGATTCCGGGGATGGCTGCTCGCCATACCTTTACTTCTTCCCGGGAAACAGAGACGATGACCCTTACCACCGGATTTCAGGTCTCCCAGATTCCTGCGTCTTTGGAACTTTACACAGAAGCGGGATGCTTTACCATGACGGACGCCTCTTTAACTGTGACGCGCCTTTCGTAAAAGAACACTGGAAGATGATTGGGGAGCATGAGAAAAGACGATATCGCTTTTCATTGAACCGATGCAAAATAAAAAACGCCTCGGCGGATGACCATCCGCCGAGGCGTTCCTTTTGAAGTTTCATCTGGTTAATCCAGTTCCGCTTTCCCGGTATATAACTCATAGTACCGTCCCTTTTGGGCAAGAAGCTCTTTATGGGTACCGCGCTCGATGATCTGTCCGTGCTCCAATACCATGATGGCATTGGAATTCCGTACAGTAGAGAGCCGGTGGGCAATTACGAAGGTGGTGCGGTCTTCCATCAGCCGATCCATTCCTTCCTGAATATTCCGCTCCGTGCGGGTATCCACCGAGCTGGTCGCTTCGTCCAGAATCAGGATCGGCGCTTTGGAAAGAGCGGCTCTGGCGATATTCAAAAGCTGCCGCTGTCCCTGGCTTAGATTGGTGCCGTCCCCGGTCAGCATGGTCTGGTAACCGTCGGCAAGCTGGCGGATAAAGTGGTCGGCGTTGGCCGTTTTCGCGGCGGCGTATACCTCTTCATCTGTGGCGTCCAGACGGCCGTACCGGATATTTTCCATCACGGTGCCGGTAAACAAATGGGTGTCCTGTAAGACCAAAGCGATATTTTTCCGCAGATCTTCGGTGGGGATGTTTCGGATATCGACTCCGTCCACCAAAATCCGTCCGTCCTGAATCTCATAAAAACGATTGATGAGATTGGTGATGGTGGTTTTGCCTGCTCCGGTAGAACCGACGAAAGCGATCTTCTGCCCTTTCTTGGCATAGAGGCTGATGTCTTTTAAGATCACCTGGTCCGGCAGATAACCGAAGGTGACATGCTCTAATCTCACTTCACCCTTTACCGTGTCAAGCTTTGGCAGGCGCGCGTCGTTGGGAAGGGCCTGATTTTTAGGCACTACGCCGTAGGTTTCTTCCGGCGGCTGATCCATTACCTCGAAAACCCGCTCAGCTCCGGCCAGAGCGGAGAAGATGACGTTGACCTGCATGGAGATTTCGTTAATAGGGCGGGAGAACTGACGGGAGTAGTTGACGAATACCGTCAGTCCCCCTACGTCGAATCCTCTCAGCACGCACAAAATTCCTCCAATGGCGGCGGTAAGGGAATAGCTGACCTGGCTGAGGTTTCCCATCACCGGTCCCATGATGCCGCCGAAGAACTGCGCCTTGATCTGTTTTTCTTTCAAATCGTAGTTTAACGCGGTAAAATCTTCGATGGCCTCTTCCTCGTGGTTAAAGACCTTTACCACCTTTTGACCCGAGACGGTTTCTTCGATATAACCGTTGAGGCTTCCGATTGCCGTCTGCTGGTCGATGTAGTATCTTCTGCTGCGGGAAGCGACAAAACCTCCGGCCTTAATCATAATCGGCGTAATGACAAGGGTAATCAGCGTCAGCCAGATATTGGTATAGAGCATCAGGCCTACTGTTCCGGCAATCAGGATCACGCCGGAGAAAAGCTGTACCAGAGTATTGTTGAGCATATCGCCGATGGCATCCACGTCGTTGGTATAACGGCTCATCAAGTCCCCGTGGGCGTTGGTATCAAAAAAACGGATGGGCATTTTCTGCATCTTGACAAAAAGGTCGTTTCTCAGTTCCATCAGCGCTTTCTGTGAAATGGAAATCATGATTCTGGACTGTCCGTAGGAGGCCAGTACCCCGGCAAGATAGATAGTTCCCATCCAGATGAGGGAGGTGAGAAGAGCCTGGGCAGATCCTTCGGGAGAGGCCAACGCGTTGATGATCGGGCGGAGCATATAAGAGCCGGCCAGACCGGAAATAGTGTTGATCACGACGCAGAAAAAGACAAAGATAAGCGCAAGCTTGTCGTCTTTCAGATAGGAGAACAGCCGGAAAATAGTAGCTCTGGCGTTTTTCGGCTTCCGGAACCCACCTGGGGCCGGATTAGTTCCTTTTTTCTTGCTGTTTGTGCGTTTTTCACTCATGCTGTTTCCACCTCCTGATTCATCTGGGAATCGTAGATATCCCGGTAAGCCTCGTTGGTTTGTAAGAGCTCCTCGTGGGTTCCGATGCCGGCGATCCGGCCGTCCTCCATGACGATAATTTCATCCGCGTCCATGACAGAGGTGATCCGCTGAGCGATGATGATTTTGGTAGAGTCGCTTAAGGAGGTGCGGAAAGCTTCCCGGATTTTGGCCTCTGTAGCGCTGTCTACGGCGCTGGTGCTGTCGTCCAGAATCAGTATTTTCGGGCGTTTTAACAGTGCCCTGGCGATACACAGCCGCTGCTTCTGCCCGCCGGAAACGTTTACGCCTTCCTGTCCCAGCTCAGTCTGATACCCGTCCTGGAAGTCGCAGATAAATCCGTGAGCCTGAGCGCTTTCGGCGAAGGCGTACACCTCTTCGTCAGAGGCGTTGGGATTTCCCCAGCGGAGGTTTTTCATAATGTCCCCGGAGAAGAGGACGTTTTTCTGCAAGACCATACCGATTCCGTCCCGCAGATTTTTCAGAGAATAATCCCGCACGTCCACCCCGTCGATAAGGATCTGTCCCTCGTCCACGTCGTAAAGCCTGGGAATCAGGGAAACCAGGGTGGTCTTGCCGCAGCCGGTCGGACCGATGATCCCCAGAATTTTACCAGGAGCGAGATCAAAGCTGACGTGATCCAGCACTTTTTCTTCTGAATGCTTATAATAGCGGAAAGAAACGTCTTTGAAGGTCACATGTCCTTCTTTTACAAGGAGGTCTTTCTGTCTGGCGTTTTCATCGTTCAAATCCACGACGGTGTCCAGTACCTCGTTGATACGCTTGATGGAGGCGATGGCTCTGGAGCTGTTTAAGAAGATCATGGAGAGCATCATCAGGGACATCAGAATCTGGACGATGTAGGTAGTGAAGGCGGTCAGGTCTCCCACCTGCATACTGCCGCCTAAGATCATGTTGCCGCCGTACCACACCACGGCGATGGTGGTAACATTCATAGCGAGAGTCATGATAGGCATGGAGATGATGGCGATTTTAAGGGCTTTAATACTGTTGTCTCTTAAATCCTCATTGCTGTCTTTGAATTTTTCTTCCTCATAGTCTCCCCGCACAAAGGATTTGATGACCCGAATATTGATCAGCGCTTCCCGAATACAGGAGTTTAACCGGTCGATTTTCTCCTGCATTTTTTCAAAGCGGGGGAAGGCGATCTTCATGACGATCCCAATGGCGATGGCCAATACCGGGATGACGATGAGAATTACTAAGGCGAGCCTTGCGTTCATCGCCAGAGCCATAATCAAAGCGCCGATGAGCATGCCCGGAGCGCGCAGGCACATCCGGAGAATCATCATGATAATGTTCTGCACCTGGGTAATGTCGTTGGTTAAACGGGTAATGAGAGAACCAGTGCTGTACTGGTCGATATTCGCGAAAGAAAAGGTCTGTATCTTTTTGAAAATGTCCAGCCGCAGGTCGGCGCCGAATGAGAAAGAAGCTTTCGAAGCAAAATACGCGCCTCCCACGCCGCCGACTCCCATTAAGACTGCCGTGAGTATCATACAAGCACCCAGGCTTAGGATCATGGAAACATTTCGGTTCGCAATGCCGATATTGATGATCTGGGACATCATCCAGGGAAGGAGCACTTCTCCGATGACCTCGATAATCATACAGAACGGACCGGCAATGAAATAACGCAGATAAGGTTTGATATATTTTCCGTATCGATTCATGGACTGCCAATCTCCTTTTCGATAAAATATTCAATAGGATTGTCTACTTTTTCAGCTTTTCCTCCAGCGCAAGCATATTGCCGCTGATCCGTTCCAAAAAACTGTAAAAAAGCTCGAGTTCCTCTTGGGAAAAGCCCTCAAAGGTAGTGGTTTCAATCAGGTCAAAAAAACGGTGGCTCTGCCGGATTGCCTCTTTCCCTTTGGGAGTGATGCTGACCTGCTTGAACCGGTTGTCCTTCCCCTGAGGAGCTCTTGTGATATATCCTCCCGCTTCCAGCTTTTTCAGTGTGACCGCCGCAGCCGCGGGAGTGATCCCAAGGCTTTGGGCCAGCTGCGTCTGAGAAATACCCGGATGCTCCGAAAGGTGCATCAGCATTTTATGCTGAGAGCGAAAGACGCCGGTCTGATTCAGCACCATTTCCGTCGTGCGCCGGTGAATCCGGTTGGTGTCGATCATTTTCCAATTGGCTTCCTGTTTGGTATGCATAGCTTCTCCTTTCTTTCACAGATCTACGCTGCCTTCTGACAGGCAGATCGTATACTGGTTAATAATTAACGCATTAACTATTAACCAGTATACTATTTTTGTTCCAAGGAGTCAATTGTTTTTCAGGATTATTTATGATAAAATGGGAAAAATCAAATTCCAAAGCTTCTATTAAAAGGGGGAAAAGAAATGTCCGGTAACCAGAAAGAAATATGCGCCTACTATCAAAACGGAATAGAAGAGAACAGGGCGACCCTTTCCAGATATGCGCAAATGGAGTTCCATTACACGAAAAAACACTTGAGAGAATATATTGGGGCGGAATCCAGCGTCATAGAGTTGGGATGCGGTACGGGGTACTATGCCATGTATTTTGCTGGGCGGTGCCGAAGCTATACTGGAGTAGATCTGACCCCGGAGCATATCGACATTTTGAAAGAGAAAATCAGAAAGAAAGGGCTTTCTAATGTATCGGCTTTGGTGGGGGACGCTGCCGGGCTTTTTGGTATTCCAGACGAGTCTTTTGACGTGGTGCTGTGCTTGGGGCCGATGTACCATCTTCCGTCGGACGAACGGGAGCAGGTGTTTTCTGAATGCAGAAGAATTTGTAAAAAAGGTGGAATCGCGGCTTTCTCTTATATCAATCAGGTAGGGGTGTATGTTGGGGCTTGCGTCAACGGTTTTGGAGATAATCAGTATCCCAATGAAAAGGCCAATCACTTTGTGTTGGAATTGGGAAGAGATGATAATAGATCAGACTTGTTTTTTTACACCATGCCTGAGGAGATAGAAGCGGCGGCAGAAAAATACGGTTTCAGAAAGCTGA
>CALWNT010000108.1 GCA_944382885.1 uncultured Clostridia bacterium
CCGTAGGGCTCGGTACCGTCTCCAGTAGCTAAAAACAAGTGAGTCGGCTTGCCGTCCTGCAGCAGCAAAAACGGGCGCTCCAAATTACACTGGGTAGTCACACTTCCGTCGTCCCAGGTGACGGTTCGGCTGTAAGCCTTTGGCTCGTCGGCAAAGGTCCAGTGGATACAGTCGTCGCTCTCTCCGTAAAGACCTGCGCCCCATTCTCCGCAGATTCCGCCGCTTCCATGTTTAAAGTCATCTTTGATCAGCAAGCGGAACTTTCCGTCTTCATACCAAAGGTAAGGATCTTCCAGATGAAAATCAGGGTTTGAAAAGGTAAAGATCGGTTTCTCCGTCAGCCTGCGAAACTCCCCGTCCGGCTTTTCCGCCGCCGCGACCCCGATTTTCAAAGTCCCGTTGGCGTAGCTTCTGGATTTATAAAGAAGATAGGTTTTTCCATCGGGCAGGATCGCCACTGCCGGATTGGTGGTCACCGTACAATCCCAATGGGAGCAGTCTCTGGGCTCCAAAAGAGGGGTATCCCGTCTCTCCCAGGGACCGAACACCGAGTCAGACACCGCAAGTCCAATCCGCTTTCGGTTCCACACCTCGATACTCCGCTCAGAGGGGATTTCGTCCATATGTTCCGGCACCGGCCCGCCGTAGGTGGTACCCATATAGTAGAGATAATACTTCCCGTTCCAATAACGGATATAGGGATTGTGGGTATTCATCCCGTCGAAATATTCCCGTCCTCTTCTGGGAAGCACCACTTCTTCAAAATGGTACGGCCCTTCCGGCCGGTCGCTGGATGCCCGGACTATCTCACAGTTAAAAAGCCAGTTGGCTCCAAAGCCCAGCTTCCGGTCCCAACGGGAGGCAAACATATGAAACCGTCCATCCTCTCCCTTTATCACGCTGCCGCACCAGATCATATGGTCTTCGCTGTAAAAGCCCCCGCCCTTTACAGCCGGCAGCAGGCGATTTTTAATCCTGTTTTCCATATTCCTATCCTCCTTGCTTACTCTTTCCGCTTCACCACAACAGAAACCCAGTCGTTTTCCTGATTCTTTTCGATGATGCTCAGTCCCGCGTCCTCTAATGCGGCAAAAACGTCGCCGCAGCGATCCTCGATAATGCCGGAAACGATCAAAACCGTGTCCTTATGCATAAACGCAGTGACCGACTGGCACAGCCGGATGATGACATCGGCAACGATATTGGCGCAAATCACGTCATAGGTGCCGGAGATTTTTTCGGTCAGGTCTCCCCAAACCAAGCTGATCTTGTCTCCCACGCCGTTTAAGTCGGCGTTCTCCTGAGCGATCTTCACGCTCAGCTCGTCAATGTCTACTCCCACCGCCGACTTGGTGCCCAACAGCAGGGCGGTAATCGCAAGGATTCCGCTGCCGGTACCGACGTCCAGCATGGTAGTGTCTTTGGTGATGTATTTTTCCAAAAACTGCATACAAAGCCGTGTGGTTTCGTGAGTACCAGTGCCGAAGGCCATTCCCGGGTCCAACACAACCTTTATGTCGCCGGGCTGAAGTTCACAGTCCTCCCAGCAAGGACAGATCATGATGTGCTCTCCAACCCGCACCGGGTGATAGTATTTCTTCCAGGCGGTTTCCCAGTCCTCTTCCCGGACGCCCTCTGTTTCAAAGGTCAGACGGCCGAAATCGATTTCCGGAACCTCGCTTCTCAGGGATTCGATTCCCTGCCGAATCCCTCGGAACATCTCCATTCCCTGCAAATTATCCGGGAGATAGAAGACCACCGCCGTTTCACATTCCTTCATTTTCATGAGGTCGTCGTCGATGTAATCCCAGTGAATGGTGGTGTCCTCCAGAAAATCAGAAAAATCCGAAGCGTCCTCGATCATCAACCCCCGCAGTCCGTGGGAAATCAAATAGCCGGAAACAATGTCGATTGCCGGAGTTGTCGTGTAAAGCTTTACCTGTGTCCAATCCATGCTTATTCTCCTTTGCCGTTCTTTCTTATCAGGACTATTATACAACAGGGAAATACCAGTGGCAAGGGAAAAGGAGAATGAAAAGGCAGAAACCGCAGGAAGTAGTCCCAGTTTTTTGTTATTTAGTTATGCGGGGAGTCGCCCCGCACGCGACCTACTTTTGCTCGCTCAAAAGTAGGCAAAAGAGCTTCACTCAAACGCCGTGAAGGCTTGGAGCGGGTCTTAAAAGTTAGCTCCTAACGGAGCATAACGGAAAATATTAGTTTCTGCTATAATAACTGCCACCCTAGCTAAAAACTGAATTTTTCCGTCTTAGCATGGTTAGAAGAACACTTTGTAGACCCGTTGGAAGCCGTTCCGGCGTTTGAGGAAAATGTTTTTGGTACCTTTTTGCATTACCAAAAAGGTACCCGTCGAGTCGGGGGCGGAACCCCGACAAACAAATTTATAGAACAAATTTTGTTCTACAAATGGTAGGGGCGACCTGCGGTCGGCCCCTACCATCTTGCCGGAAAGCGCCTGTCGGCAGTGCTGGCCAGCACGCTACATTTCTGTTTATCTTTCTCTGACAAAATATATAATTTTTTTGAACTATAAGTACTTTTTGTCCTGATGGTTTATTCCTTTTTTACCTTGACTGACTATAATAGAGCTATGACTAAAAAGTTAGGAGGAGATAAAAATGAATCGTTTTGGTACGGTCACGATCAAACTAGACTATTTATTGACACAACGCAATCTCAGCAAAAATAAATTGATTCAGAGGGCGGAATTACAAAGGTCACAGCTTAATCATTATTGCTGCAATCAAGTGGGCAGAATAGATCTAGACGTGCTGGCCCGTATTTGTACGGTATTAGAATGCAGAATTGAAGATATACTGGAGTTTATTCCGCCGCAAAAGTAAAAAAGCAACGGCCGGTATTTTACCGACCGTTGCTTTTTCTATTAAACTAGAAATTAAATCACTCTGACTCGAATAATTCCGTCCACTCCGGACAACTTATCTACAACAGCGTCTCCCACTTTATCGTTGGTATCAATCATCGTATAAGCATAGTCTTTTCTGGACTGGTTGAGCATATTTTCAATATTGATCTGATTGTCGGAAAAAGCGGTAGAGATCTGGGACAGCATCGCAGGAATGTTTTTGTGGATAATACAAACCCTGTTTTTCCCGCTTCTCGGCATAGAAGCGCTGGGCATATTCACGGAATTTTTGATGTTTCCGTTTTCCAAGTAATCGATGACTTCTGCTGCCGCCATCTGCGCGCAGTTGTCTTCCGATTCAGGAGTAGAAGCGCCCAGATGAGGAAACGCGATTACATTGGGTGTGGTGATCTGCTCGTCAGTTGGGAAGTCGGTGACGTACGCGGCAACCTTCTTTTCCTTTAACGCGGCCACAATGTCTTCAGCGTCTACCAGCTCGCCCCGGGCGAAGTTTAAGATGCGGACGCCGGTTTTCATAGTGGCGATGGAGGAAGCGTTGATCATGCCTTTGGTCTCATTATTGCAGGGAACATGAACGGTGATATAGTCGCTTAGTTCAAAGATTTCTTTTAAGCTAACGGCGTGTTTGACCTCGCTGGAAAGGCCCCAGGCGGCGTCTACGCTGATAAAGGGATCATAGCCGTATACAGTCATACCCAGACTGACTGCAGCATTGGCGACCATCGCGCCAATGGCGCCCAGGCCGATTACACCTAAGGTTTTGCCGGCAATTTCAGGACCGACAAACTGGCTTTTGCCTTTTTCCACTAATTTGGAAACTTCGCTGCCTTTGCCAGAAAGGGTTTTGACCCATTCCATAGAGTCGGCGACCTTTCTGGAAGAGATTAAAAGCCCCAGAAGCACCAGTTCTTTTACCGCGTTGGCGTTAGCACCGGGAGTATTGAAGACCACAACGCCTTTTTCGGCGCATTCGTCGCAGGGAATGTTGTTCACCCCGGCGCCTGCTCGGGCGATTGCGGCTACTGTTTCCGGCAGAGCCATATCGTGCATGGAAGCACTTCTAACCAGAATCGCGTCGGGAGCTTCTACTTCTTCTCCGCAGACATAAGAAGCGGGATTAAACTTTTCCAAACCAATGGGAGAAATTTTGTTGAGCAATTTGATCTGATACATGTCTGAAACACCCTTTTCTTCAAAATAAATCATAAGCGATAAGATACTGGGCAGGAAAAAATCCTGCCCTTACATTGCTTTTGGCGAAAAAACTTATTTTGTGTTTTTCTCTTCGAATTCCTTCATAAACGCAACCAAAGCTTCAACTCCCTCGATAGGCATAGCGTTGTAGATAGACGCTCTCATGCCGCCTACGGTACGGTGACCCTTGAGGTTTGCAAAGCCGCGTTCGATGGATTCTTTGATAAATTTCTTATCCAGTTCTTCGTCTCCGGTGACAAAGGGAACATTCATCAGGGAACGGGAACCCGGTTCTACCGTTCCTTTAAAGAGTTTGGACTGGTCTAAGAAATCGTAGAGGATCTTCGCTTTTTTCTGATTCAGCTCGTACATTTTTTCAATGCCGCCGATATCGTTTTTCAGCCATTCCAGCACCAGCTTACAGATATAGATGGCATAGGTTGGCGGAGTGTTATACATAGAGCCGTTATCGGCATGGATTTTATAGTCGAACATGGTAGGAGTTGTAGGATCAACGCCCTGAATCAGATCCTCTCTGATAATAACGACGGTCAATCCAGCAGGTCCCATATTCTTCTGCGCGCCGGCAAACAGCAGTCCGAATTTGGAAATATCCATCGGTTCGGAGAGGATGCAGGAGCTGACGTCAGCTACCAGCGGAATGTCTCCGGTGTCCGGCAGGGTGTCGAAGTGAGTGCCGTAAATGGTATTGTTGAGACAGATATAGAAGTAATCGGCGTCCTTAGAGAAGGTGGAAGGATCCAGCTTCGGGATATAAGAGAAGGTCTTGTCAGCGCTGGAAGCAACGACATTCACTTCCCCATATTTTTCCGCTTCGCTTTTTGCTTTTTTTGCCCACTGGCCGGTGAGGACTAAATCGATTTTTTTATTTTTTTTCATTAAGTTCAGCGGGATCATAGCGAACTGGCTGGAAGCGCCGCCCTGTAAAAATAATACTTTATAATTGTCCGGAATACTTAGCACTTCTCTTAAAAGACTTTCACATTCGTCGATAATCGCCTGATATTCTTTGGAACGGTGAGACATCTCCATAACGGACTGGCCGCTTCCGTTGCAGTCGAGCATCTCGTCCGCTGCTCTTTTCAACACGGCTTCCGGCAACATAGATGGGCCGGCACTAAAATTGTAGATTCTGCTCATGTTTCTTTCCCCCAAACAAATAAATCAATTTATTTTGCGCAGTTGTTTGTAGCTGCACGCTGCTGCTTTAATGTAAAAAAGTATTATAAACATTATATTTTTTTTTCTAAAATTAGTCAAGGTATTTCCAACAAAAAAACAGTTTTCTCCCCAAACTGTGTCGGATTCTGTAGATTTTTCCAGTAGCTTTTTGCTTTTGACCTACGCTTTAAAATTTTTATGAGAAAAATTGTCTGATTATTCCCGGCAGAATCCGCCATACTAATTTATAGGACAAGGTCTCGGCGATTTTTTACCGAAAATTTTTACATCGAATAATCGTTGCCCTTTCCGTTAAAAATAAGAAAGAACATAAAAACCCAATCAGTCCGGAGTTTCACCTGGCCAATGGGAAAGCCGGACTGCGAAAAATAGAAAAGAGGAAAACAGAAAGGAAGAAAACAGATGAAAAAAATCCAACCCCGCTCCAAAGGAAAAAATAAAGGATTTTATATTGCCATGGGAGTCTGTCTGATCGCCCTCGCAACAGCAGTCTATATTGGAATTACAACTACGATGAAACGTATCAATGAGGATAAAACCATGGAACTCAATAGCACCGAGCAAAACGATTGGGTCTATCCCGATACAGAAGATGTCGGAAAAGAAGAAAGTGATGTTCCGGTAGAATCTCAGGTCGTTTCTGAGCAACCGGCGGAGGAATCCGCGTTGGAAGAACAGGCAGCTGCCGCGCAAGTACCCAGTTTTATGAAACCGCTGGAAGGAGAGGTGCTCAATGCCTTTTCCAATGGGGAACTGGTGAAATCCAAAACCTTAAATGAGTGGAGAACTCATGATGGCGTAGACCTTAAAGCGGCTGCCAATACCCCCGTCAAAGCCGCCGCTGACGGAACGGTGGAGGATATCAGCGAGGATACCCTTTGGGGAGTCTGCGTCACTGTGACTCATACCGGCGGATACACCACCTATTACCGTGGGTTAAAGCCGGATGTAGAGGTGAAAAAAGGACAGAATATCGCAGTAGGGGAAGTGATTGGCGCCGTTGGGAATACGGCCGAAATTGAAATCGGAGAGGAAAGCCATCTTCATTTTGCTATGAAGCTGAATGACGAGTGGATTGACCCTATGAGCGTGATGGAATCCTAACTGTTCTGCCTTAGCCTCTCATTTTCTTTACCAGTTGCAATTAGAGCCCTTTCAGGAGAAAAAGGAAAATTTTATTGTCAAAATTTCCAAAAATTCTCCCAAAGCTATTGACGGCAAGCGGAAATATATGCTATGATGACTCAGAAAATAGATTACGAAATGCTTTTCGCCGGTTAAGTATTTTTAGCGCCAGACTTTCTATCGTAGGCCTTAGAAGATAGAAAGCCCTGGTGCTTTTTTCGGTTTATAGGCATAGTGAGGTCATTATTGATGTTTGAGGTGGTAAAATGGAATCGAAATCGATTTTTTCCCAATTCCTTAAGTATGCTTCTCTGAATGTGCTGGGAATGTTGGGCCTTTCCTGCTATATTTTGGCAGATACTTTTTTTGTGTCAAAGGGTTTGGGGGCAGATGGACTCGCCGCGCTGAATCTGGCGATCCCCGTTTACAGTCTGATCAATGGGACCGGGCTGATGATCGGCATTGGGGGAGCTATTCGATTTTCCGTATTAAAGGGTCAGGGAAAAGAAGCGAACGGCGTATTTATGAACGCCCTTTATCTGGCTGGCGGTTTTGCCCTGCTTTATTTGCTGGCGGGGCTGTTTGGTTCGGAGCAGATCGCGCTGCTTTTAGGAGCGGATGGCGAAACCTTATCTATGACAAATACCTATTTGAAAGTGCTTTTGCTGTTCTCTTCGGCGTTCCTGTTGAATAATGTGCTGCTTGCTTTTGTGCGAAATGACTCAAATCCGAGGCTGTCTATGGCGGCCATGATCTTTGGAAGTCTGATGAACGTGCTGCTGGATTATATCTTTATTTTCCCTTTAGGGATGGGAATGTTCGGCGCGGTATTTGCCACGGGGTTAGCGCCTTTATTCAGCATGACGGTGTTGTCCCTCCATTGGCTGAAAAAACGAAATGGATTTGGCCTCAAAAAGGCCAGCATCCAGGGAAGATCGTCCCTTTCGATCCTCTTTTTGGGAGTTCCGTCGCTGATTACCGAGCTTTCTTCCGGAATCGTGATTATAGTCTATAATTTGATACTGTTGCGATTGGAGGGAAATATAGGCGTTGCGGCTTATGGCGTGATTGCGAATTTATCTTTGGTGGTAGTGGCCATTTTTACCGGAATCGGCCAGGGAATGCAGCCGCTGATTAGCCTTGCATATGGAAAAGGAGAGAGGACAGTTACTGAGAAAATCCTTCGGTATGGCATAGGTGCGACGGTATTGCTGGCGGCGGGAATCTATCTTCTGCTTTTTCTGGGAGCAGATCCGGTGGTATCTGCCTTTAACAGCGAAGGAAATGAACAACTGCAAAGGATCGCCCAGCTGGGGCTGAAGATTTATTTTACCGGCATTCCGTTTGCGGGAATCAACATCGTGCTCTGTTCCTACTTTGCTTCCAGTGAAAAGCCGATTCCCGCGCAGGCCATCTCCTTGATGCGGGGATTGCTTGTGATTGTGCCGCTGGCCTTCTTGCTGTCTTTTTGTCTGGGAATGAAGGGCGTTTGGCTGTCTTTTGTCGCTTCTGAATTTCTTGTAGCAGTATTTGGCGCCACGGCTTACTGGAAATGGAAAGAGCGAAGAATATCAGATCGATAGACAGCTAATTTTATAAGGAGGATGGAAAAATGAAGCAAAAGAAAGCGGGAAAATACACAGCGCTCATTGAGGGAATAAAAAAGAGCCTCTGCACCCATAAGCTCGAGTATCTTTCTATTTTGATCAGTGTAGTGACCGCGGTAATTGTATTTTTTCAGACAGAGCGTTTGGCGCAGGAGGCAAACCAACTCACTCAGCAGGCCAACTATCTGACGGCTCAGACCACGCCGCTTTTGGTAAATCTGGAGGTGACAGAGGGCCAATATAGGGTATCAATCAAAAATGGGATGATCCACCGATTCGGCTCGGCGATTTATGAAGCGAATTATGATGAATTTATCCTGCGCCCTTTTGATTCCGAAAAGCTCAAAACCGATCTGGCCAAAATGCCGGACGAGCGGTTTTATATCAATGCGACCTTTGATTATCTCAACAGATGTGGGGATTATGCGTTCAATCTGTTTTATTTTGTAGGAGGAAGCGGAGAGTACAGCACGAAATTGGTACTCACCCCTACAAACGCCGAGGGAAAAGCGGGATCGGAATCTTTTATTTATGGTGACAGGGACATTTTGCAGAAGAAATATTTGAGCGATTCTCTGTCTGAGGGAGATGAAACGAAATACAATGATTTGCTCTCTATTTTTCAGATTTATGAAACATTCCGCGAACGGATAGCGGAAACAATATTATAGGCTGCGGATATTTTGGTATATAGATAAGATAAAAGACAGGAAAAACACCGTTTTTCCTGTCTTTTATCTTATCTATTACCGGGATATTTTCGGTTGTCATCTCTAAAAGGGATGGCAATGCCGGAGAAAACTTCCCGATCACCACCATTTGCAAAGCTTATTGGTGGTGATTATACGACAAATTTCGACATTTTTTCTGTACAGGCAATAAGCCTGTGCCTCTCGGCGTGAAAAGAATTATAATTCTTATTTTGAGATAAAAAATAGTAGGAGGATTGTTTCTAGGTTATTCTTTCGGAGATTGTTCTTGAATTTCATGCCTTTTTTCAAGGACGTGGCAGATAATCTGAAGAATTTCAGCCATACTTTTGAGTTCTTCCAAACTATAGTCATCCAGTTTCAAGATAAAATCCCAAATGGTTTTTTGAGCAAAAGCTTTATCTTCATCAATTGCAAAATAGTCAGCAGGCACTTCCAGCACTCTGCACAGATCAAAAAAGATAGGAAGGCTTGGGAGGCTGAGTCCCCGTTCCATCTGTGTGATATGATGAGTGCTTTTATTGATCTGTTCCGCAAGTGCCGCCTGTGTCATGCCTCTCATTTCTCTAAAATATTTCGGACGTTTGCCGAAACTATAATTTTTCATACTCACTCCTTTTTGAGTCAAAATGTGAAATTGTCCTATAATTATTACTAGTATATCTTGATTTCTTTCTGTTATAAATAATTTGTTGCTATGAAAAATATCATTAAAAAATCATTTTTTAGCAAAATATGAGGGGATTTTGTTTGACTTTGCCCTGGATGGTTACTATAATGTAAGTAGGTAAATTATATGATTCAGCCATGCTTTATTGATTTAATTACCTGAAGAATTTATGATTTGACAGCAGGAAAAAACAACATCAACAGGAGGAATAGAAAAATGGCGAAGGTGACAGTACGGCATTTGGATGAATTGGGAAGGATTGTAATTCCGCAGGCGATTCGCACAAATCTGGCGTGGAAGAATAGGACACAGATTGACGTTTGCGAACAGGATGGTAAGGTGATCTTGTCCACGCACTCTAAAAGTTGCCTGTTTTGCGGTGGGACCGAGGGGCTTTGCCAGTTCGCAGGAAAGGATATCTGCCAAGATTGCCTGAATGAACTGAAAAAAATAGAGAGTTAATTTTTGATAGCGTGCACTCCTTTAGGAAAGAGTAAAAGTGGGAGAAATTCAGATCAATGTTTGCTTTTCCCAAATAAGGAAAAATCAGTTTTTCAAATGGAAATCTCATGGGGATTTTTCGTGAAAAAAGGGAAAAGGGTGTTGTCTATTTTGACCATTATCCCCTACAAATATGGAATAAATTTTTGATTTATTCTATTGCTTTCTTTTGCCGCATCCTGTAAAATAAATGTATATTATGTAAAAGGAAAGGTTTGGGAAGATTCTATGACGAAACTGTGTTTTGATTTATTTCTCAATAGTTTTCGTCCTGTCCGCCGCAAAACTGCGCCGGAAGTTGTGGGTCTTGCCGCGTTTTCTGCTTTTGGGTGGAATTGCGCCTTTTAATGTAAGACAGGTGAGCTGTAGCGTTTTTGCTGCAGCTTCTTTTATTTGCCGTTTTGCGGTGCGCTGGGAGAACTGTACTTTCAGCAGAAACCGGCAAAACGGGATTATACAGGAGGTTTATGATGTCAAGTTCTAAAAAAGTAGCCGTGATTATGGGCAGTGACAGTGATCTGCCGGTTTTGAAAAGCACCATTAGCACATTGAAAAGTTTTGATATCGAAGTAGAGGTTCATGTGATGTCTGCCCATCGTACACCGGCTCAGGCCTGTGAATTTTCTTCTAAGGCGAAGGAAAATGGTTTTGGAGTCATTATTGCGGCGGCAGGTAAGGCCGCTCATCTGGCGGGGGTTCTGGCCGCTCATACCACATTGCCGGTCATTGGCATTCCGATTAAGTCCTCTACTTTAGATGGACTGGACGCGCTGCTTGCTACCGTTCAGATGCCGAAAGGTATTCCGGTGGCGACTGTGGCGATTGACGGGGCGGACAATGCGGCGATTTTGGCGGTTCAGATGCTGGCGATCAGCGATGAAGCATTGGCACAGAAGCTTGCTGATATGAAGGAAAAGATGACTCAGGAAGTGCTGGAAAAAGACCGCAAATTGCAGGAAACGCTCTAAGAAAAAGTCAGTCGGGCAAATGGAATCAGTTCCATTTTATATAGGTTTGCAGTAAACTGTAAATTTGAGATGCTACAGGAGGAATTGAAATGCAAAAAGTAAGCCAATTATACGAAGGAAAAGCAAAAAAGGTTTGGGTAACAGAGGATCCTGAACTGTTAATTGTAGATTACAAAGACGATGCTACCGCCGGAAACGGGGCGAAAAAGGGAACAATTCACGACAAAGGCATCATCAACAATCGTGTAACCAACCACCTGATGAAGCTTTTGGAAAAAGAAGGGGTTCCGACCCATCTGGTAGAAGAAATTTCTGATCGTGAAACTATCGTGAAAAAAGTAACGATTGTTCCGCTGGAAGTCATCGTCCGCAATATCGCCGCCGGTTCTCTGGCAAAACGTCTGGGCTTGGAAGAAGGAACCCCGCTCCATAAAACTGTGCTGGAATACTGCTATAAAGACGACGCTCTGGGCGACCCGATGGTAAATGAATACCATATTATGGCGATGGAATGGTGCACCAAGGAAGAATTGGATCTGATTGCCAAATACGCGTTAAAAGTAAATGAAGTTTTGAGCGCTTACTTAAAAGATCTCAACATTGAACTGATCGATTTCAAATTGGAATTCGGTAAACTCAGCGACGGCACCATCGTCCTGGCGGATGAAATTTCTCCGGATACCTGCCGTTTCTGGGATAGTGTGACAAAAGAAAAACTGGATAAAGACCGTTTCAGAAGAGATATGGGCGGAGAAGAAGACGCTTATAAAGAAGTTATGAAACGTCTTTTAGGCGAATAATTTACCTCAAAGCAGGATATGGACAGTGATGGGCTGTCCATATTTGCTTTCTTTGCCGAAACAGTTCCGGAAGGAACGATTCGGGAGAAAAACAGTGATTTTATGTAAAAATTTTACTCTGAAAAGGATGTGTTTTCTTTTGGGTGGTATTTTTGGAGTAGCTTCAAAAAACGATTGTATCACAGATTTATTTTTCGGTATTGACTTTCATTCTCACTTGGGAACCCGCAGAGGCGGGATGGCGGTTTATTCGGAAGAAGGCTTTAACCGGGCAATCCACAATATTGAGAACGCCCCCTTCCGCACCAAGTTTGAGCGGGATATCCTGGAAATGAGCGGCAATATGGGGATCGGCTGTATCAGTGACAGCGAACCCCAGCCGCTGATTGTCCGTTCCCATCTCGGGAGTTATGCGATTACGACGGTAGGACGAATCAACAACGAGGCGGAATTGATTCAGAGAGCCTTTGACAGCGGTGCGGCTCATTTTCTGGAAATGAGCGGCGACAAGATCAACGCCACAGAATTGGTGGCTTCCCTGATCAACCAGAAGGATAATCTGGTAGAGGGAATCCGTTACGCGCAGGAATCCATTGACGGTTCTATGACGATGCTGCTTCTCACCAAGGACGGCCTTTATGCCGCCAGGGATTTAAAGGGAAGAACGCCGCTGATTATCGGTAAAAAAGAGGATGCTTACTGTGCTTCTTTTGAATCTTTTGCTTACTTAAATCTGGGATATGAGCATGAGCATGAACTGGGCGCCGGCGAGATCGACTTCATCACTGCTGACGGATATGAAGTGAAGAAGCCGGCGGAAAAGAAAAAGAAAATCTGTGCTTTTTTGTGGACTTATTACGGCTATCCCACTTCCTCCTATGAGGGCGTTGGAGTAGAGGAAATGCGTTACCGCTGTGGTTCTATTTTAGCGAAAAATGATGAGAACAAATACCATCTGGATTATGTGGCTGGGGTGCCGGATTCCGGAGTCGCTCACGCTGTCGGATATTCCAACACCTGCAACACCCCCTATGCCCGGCCGTTTATCAAATATACCCCAACTTGGGCAAGAAGCTTTATGCCCACCACTCAGGCCAGAAGAAATCAGATCGCTCATATGAAGCTGATTCCGGTGGATTCTCTGATTCGGGACAAAAGCCTCCTGTTTATCGACGATTCCATCGTTCGCGGCACTCAGATGCGGGAGACGGTTGATTTTCTCTACAGAAGCGGTGCGAAGGAAGTGCATATCCGTTCTGCCTGTCCGCCGATTATGTATGGCTGTAAATATCTGAATTTCTCCCGTTCTACCTCAGAAATGGATCTGATCACCAGACAGGTTATCCGGGATCTGGAGGGAACGGAAGAGGTTTCGGAAGAAACATTAAAGGAATATATGGACTGCCATTCTCAGAAATACCAGAATATGCTGGACGAAATCTGTAAGAGGCTGAATTTCACCTCTCTGGGATATCAGACTATTGAAGGTACGCTGGAGGCGATCGGGATCGATCCTGACGACGTCTGTACCTACTGTTGGACCGGAAAAGAGGATTGAGAAATCCGAAAATAACCTGTTGCGGAAAAAGGAGATTGACTATGAAAAGTTTCAGCGAAAGCTATAAGCAGGCCGGCGTTGACGTAACCGCCGGATATAAAGCAGTAGAACTGATGAAAAAGCATGTGGCCAGAACCATGACCGAAGGCGCAATCGGTGCGATCGGCGGATTTGGCGGGCTGTTTGAACTGGATTTGACCGGTATCAATAAGCCGGTGCTTTGTTCCGGTACTGACGGAGTGGGTACCAAACTGAAAATTGCTTTTTTAATGGACAAGCACGATACAGTGGGAATCGACTGCGTAGCAATGTGCGTCAACGACATTATCTGCTGCGGGGCAAAGCCGCTGGTATTTTTGGATTACATCGCCTGTGGGAAAAACTATCCGGAAAAAATCGCTGAGATCGTGTCCGGCGTGGCCGAAGGCTGCGTACAGGCGGGCTGCGCGTTAAGCGGCGGTGAAACCGCTGAAATGCCCGGCTTTTATCCTGTGGACGAATACGATCTGGCAGGTTTCAGCGTAGGCGTCGTAGACAAGGACAAAATTTTACAGCCAGACTCCCAAAAGGCCGGAGACGTGCTGATTGCGCTGCCTTCCAGCGGGGTTCACTCCAATGGGTTCAGCCTGGTGAGAAAAGTATTTGACGTGGAACATTGCGATCTGAAAGCCCCTGTTGCGGAACTTCAGGGAAAATCCCTGGGAGAAACTTTATTGACTCCTACTAAAATTTATGTCAAACCGGTTCTGGCGCTGATGAAAGAAGTCAATGTGAAGTCTGTGGCGCATATTACCGGCGGCGGTTTCTATGAAAACCTGCCCCGTTCTTATCCCAAAACACTGGCTGCCAAAATCGACAGAAGCGCAGTAAAGGTTCTGCCGATCTTTGATTATCTTGCGAAAGTAGGAAACATTCCGGAACGGGATATGTTCAATACCTTTAACATGGGCGTAGGTATGACGGTCTGCGTAGATCCTGCCGATGTGGACAAGGCGTTGAGCATCCTTCAGGAAAACGGCGAGGACGCTTATGTCATCGGAACCTTGGTAGAGAGCGACGAAGGCGTGATCATTGAGTAAGTTTCTGCTGGACAGAGGAGAAGAAATATGAAAAAGATAGTCGTTTTGGTCTCCGGCGGAGGAACAAACCTGCAGGCTTTGATTGACGCTCAGGAAAGCGGGAAAATCAAAAATGGAAAAATCACCTGTGTGATTTCCTCCAAGCCTGGCGTTTACGCTTTGGAACGTGCGAAAAATCACAATATCCCCACCCGGGTGCTTTGCCGGAAGGATTATGAGGACATCGCTTCCTACAGCAAGGCGATGGTGCAGGTGTTAAAAGAGGAAGAAGCCGATTTGGTGGTATATGCCGGTTTCATGACCATTCTGGACGAGAGCGTCTGCAATGCGTTCCCCAATAAGATGATGAATGTCCATCCGGCGCTGATCCCCTCTTTCTGCGGAAAAGGCTTTTACGGGCTTCATGTCCATGAAGCGGCTTTGGAAAAAGGGGTGAAGCTCACCGGCGCTACGGTACATTTTGTCACCGAGGTCTGCGACGGCGGGCCGATCATTTTACAGAAAGCGGTTCCGGTAGAGAACTCAGACACGCCGGAAACCCTGCAAAAAAGGGTGATGGAACAGGCAGAATGGCAGATTTTGCCCCAGGCGGTCGCCCTGTTCTGTGACGATCGAATCACAGTGGAAAACGGTAAAGCAATCGTCAGATAAATCTCGATAACTGGAGGAGTATGACATGAAAAAAATAGATCTTTCTGCGGAGCTGAAAGGCAATAGCTATCCCGGAAGAGGAATTGTCATCGGCAAGCATGCCGACGGAAATCATGCGGTCATCGCCTATTTCATTATGGGCAGAAGTGAAAACAGCCGCAACCGCGTTTTCACCTTAGAGGGAGACAATATGAAAACAGAGGCCTTTGATCCGGCGAAGCTTGTGGACCCGTCTCTGATCATTTATTATCCTATCCGGGTGCTCAACGATATTACCGTTGTCACCAACGGCGATCAGACCGACACGATATATGATTTTCTCAAGTGCGGCGGCACCTTTGAAGGCGCTTTGCGGACCCGCACCTTTGAACCGGACCCGGACAACTTTACCCCTCGTATTTCCGGTATGGTAGACCGCAAAACAGGGGATTATAAGCTCTCTATCTTAAAGAGCGCCAACAATAATCCGGCTTCCGCTCAGCGTTTCTTCTTTGAGTACACCGCTCCCTTAAACGGGGAAGGCCATTTTATCCACACCTATGAGTGTGATGGTAATCCCATCCCCTCCTTCTCCGGAGAGCCGAAACTGGTATCCATTGACGGAGATATCGATTCCTTTACCCAGATGCTTTGGGAAAGCTTGAATGAGGACAACAAGGTTTCCCTGTTTACCCGTTACATCGATTTGACTACCGGTAAATTCGAAACCAGAATAGTCAATAAAAATAAATAGGAAGATTCCTTCGGGAGAGGATACTGATCCCGATGGCTTCACTGCAATTTGTAAACGGAGGTAATTTTTATGGCAAACGAATTAGCGTTAAAATATGGCTGCAACCCCAATCAGAAGCCGTCCCGTATTTTTATGAAGGACGGAAAGGAATTGCCGATTACGGTATTAAACGGCAAACCGGGTTACATCAATTTTTTGGACGCCTTTAACAGCTGGCAGCTTGTGAAGGAATTAAAAGCGGCTTTGCATCTTCCGGCGGCGGCATCCTTTAAGCACGTCAGCCCTGCTGGGGCGGCGGTTGCGGTGCCGATGTCCGATACCTTGAAGAAAATCTATTTTGTAGACGATCTGGAACTGTCTCCTTTGGCTACCGCCTACGCAAGGGCGAGAGGTGCGGACAGAATGTCCTCTTACGGCGATTTTATCGCCCTGAGCGAAGTCTGTGACAAAGAGACCGCCAAACTGATCGCCAGAGAGGTGTCCGACGGCGTGATCGCTCCGGGCTATACCGAGGAAGCGCTGGAAATCCTCAAAGGCAAGAGAAAAGGGTCTTATAACGTCATTCAGATTGACGAAAGCTATACGCCGGCTCCTATCGAACATAAGGATTGCTACGGCATTACCTTTGAACAGGGGAGAAACGAGCTCAAGATTGACGAGGAAATGCTTCAGAATATTGTGACAGAAAACAAGACACTTTCTGAAGAAGCCAAACGTGACTTGGTGATTTCTCTCATCACCTTAAAATACACCCAGTCCAATTCCGTTTGCTATGCCAAAGACGGACAGGCAATCGGGATCGGCGCCGGACAGCAGTCCAGAATCCACTGCACCCGCCTGGCGGGAAATAAAGCGGATATCTGGTGGCTGAGACAGCATCCGAAAGTGTTAGCGTTGCCTTTTAAAGAAAAGATCCGCCGGGCTGATCGGGACAATACCATTGATGTGTATATCTCCGACGATTATGAAGACGTGTTGGCAGATGGTATGTGGGAACAGTTCTTTACCGTAAAACCGGAACCTCTGAGCCGGGAAGAAAAGAAAGAATGGCTCTCAAAGCTTACGGGTGTATCTTTAGGCTCCGACGCGTTCTTCCCATTCGGGGACAACATCGAGCGGGCTCACCGCAGCGGCGTGGAATTTATCGCGCAGCCAGGCGGCTCGATCCGTGACGACAACGTAATCGATACCTGCAATAAGTATCATATGACCATGGCCTTTACAGGGATTCGGTTATTCCATCACTAATGGGAGGCGCAGGCATGAGAGTATTGGTAATTGGCTCCGGCGGGCGGGAACACGCCATTATCCGGAAGCTGAAAGAAAGTAAAAAAGTGGATCAGATCTACGCCGCACCTGGCAATGGGGGAATTTCTAAGGATGCGGAATGCGTGGATATCGCTCCCTGCGATCTTGAGAAGATGACGGCTTTCTGTGTAGAGCAGAAAATCGATTTTGCGGTAGTCGCTCCTGATGATCCGCTGGTAGCGGGGATGGTGGATGCTCTGAATGAAGCGGGCATCCGCACCTTTGGCCCCAATAAAGCGGCGGCAATTTTGGAGGGGAGCAAGGTCTTCTCCAAAAATCTGATGAAAAAATATAACATCCCCACAGCAAAGTATGAAGTATTTGACGATCCTAAAAAGGCGATTGCTTATATTGAGGAAGAAAATACCTTTCCGGCAGTCATCAAGGCCGACGGTCTGGCTTTGGGCAAGGGGGTTATCATTGCAGAGGATTTAGCGGCGGCGAAGGACGCGGTTCACTCCATTATGGAAGACAAGATGTTCGGCGCCAGCGGAAACCACATTGTGGTAGAGGAGTTCCTCACCGGGCCGGAGGTTTCGGTGCTCTCCTTCTGTGATTCGAAAACCATTGTGCCGATGGTATCCTCAATGGATCACAAACGGGCCTTGGACGGCGACAAGGGACTGAATACCGGCGGTATGGGTACTGTAGCGCCAAACCCCTACTATACCCCAGAAGTGGCGGAAGAATGTATGAAAACTATCTTCCTCCCCACAGTAGAGGCAATGAACAAGGAAGGACGTCCCTTTAAAGGCTGTATCTATTTTGGCTTGATGCTGACACCGAAAGGGCCGAAAGTCATCGAGTACAACTGCCGTTTCGGCGACCCGGAAACCCAGGTGGTTCTGCCCCTTTTAAAAACGGATCTGATGGAAATCTTCGAGGCGGTTTATGACGAACGCCTTGCTGAGGTTCCGGTGGAATTTGAGACAGAAAAAGCCTGTGCCTGTGTGATCGCGGCTTCCGGCGGATATCCTCAGAGCTATCCCAAGGGGATCGAGATTCAGGGCCTCAATGAAAACGGTCAGTCTTCTCTGGCTACTGTGTATCATGCTGGGACAAAATATGAAGATGGAAAATTCCTGACAAATGGTGGACGTGTATTGGGCCTCACCAATGTAGGAGATACCTTAGAGGAAGCGCTGGACAAATCCTATGCCTCTTTAAAGGAAATCACCTTTGAGGGAATTCATTACCGCAAAGATATCGGTAAGCGAGCTTTGGCAGCAAAATAGTCGAAAGCAGAAGAACGATTTTTCAAGATAAAACGCAGAAAACTCCGGTGGTTCGGTTTGAACCGCCGGAGTTTTTTCTGCTAAAACATACCAATTTAAAAAGAGACAGCCATTTCGTGGCAGAGATAGGATTTTACCTGTTCCGGTGAAGAGTGAAGCGCCACTGCCAGTTCACCATAGGTAAAGTCTTCCGCATGCTTTAAAAACCGCTGATCGATCTGATTCAGCTTTTTATTTTTCGCGTCCGCTTCCGATTTTTTTAAATAGGCCTCTTTGATCAAAGAAAGCATGTTATTGAGATTATGCCCCTTCACCATATTTTCATAGTGTTCGGTAAGGTCATTTTTCTGTCTGCCATGATAGACGGTGGCCTCTAAGCTGGAAAATCCCTTTAGATAATTTTTAGCCTCTTCCGGAGTGATGATGTTTCGCATAAATGTTTCATTTTTTACGGGAACATAGATAACTTCATTTTGAGAAAAGACGGGACAGAGTTTATAGTATAATTGCTCTGCGGCGTCAGCGGGACTGTTGGGATAGGGACAAATGTCCATCACCTTGCAGACTCCCCGTTTTTCATAAACAATGCAGCTTCCGATTTCAAACATAATTTCCACCTTGATTTCTTTCTATAACAATTTCCGACGGAAAAAGAGACAGATTGTGTGTTTCTTTCTATTTTTTTGTACTTTGTACTATTTTATTGTACCAGAAGGGGAATTTTCTGGCAAAGGCAATTTTGAACGAATTTTGAATAGAAAAGAAAGGGAAAAATGCCCAGAGAACGGATCTTCTAAAAATGTAGAAAAAATTTGTACAATAATTTTGATTTTTGTGCAGAACAAGAAACAGAAAGTTATCTTTTTATGTGGGGGTACCGCCCCCCCACGCCCCAGATAATCTTTGTTCACCCAAAGATTGGATAAAGGACGCCGGGGTGAAACGCCCGGCATATAGGAGTCCAGAACCAGCTTGGTTCTGAAAAGATAAATTTCTCTTTAACAATATTAAAAAAGTTCTTTCTGTCCTGTAGCCCGAACAGAAAGAACTTTTTGGTTTACCGCTGTTTCTTGCTATTCAATATAATCCATGCAGCTTCTGCTTTCTGTAGCTGGACGGACAATTCCATCGGCGACCGCCACATGCGCAGGATGCACCTGATATCCTTTGAGGCTTTCCTCATCCTCAAAGCTGCTCAAAAGCATCACATCAGCGTTGCTGGATGGGAGGGGATCAATCACTACCCGAATATCTACAAGTCCGGGAATCTTGCCTTGAAGTCCTTCCAGACCGACTTTGATATTCCATGCCTTCTCCCGTTTTTCTTCCGGCGAAAAACTGCTTTTCAATTTCCAGATAATCATATGCTTTACCATAACAGTGCTCCTTTCGAACTTTTTCAAATTTCACTGAGATTTCAACAGTTTCATTATACTATGTTTCAAAGAAAAAGTAACGTTTTTTCTATATCATTTTTTGAACTCGCGGCAATAGGTCAGAGAAAAGCTACAGCAGCGGAGCGATGATTTTAAGCAGAGATTGGAAAATTTTTCCCCATATACTTTGAGGTTCATAGGATGCCAAAGGGATTTCTTGACATTCGAGCAGAGTTTTTTCAAAATCTTTTTGAAGATCCAGAAGGGAACTGCTCTGATAGAGAAAAATGCCGCACTCAAAATGAAGGTAAAAGCTTCTGAAATCAAAATTACAAGTACCTACAATTCCAAATTTAGAATCGGCCACAATGGTTTTGGAGTGAATAAAGCCTGGGGTATATTCATAGATTTTTACTCCGGCGCGAATCAGAGGGGCATAATGGCATCTGGTGGCGGCATGCACCAGCTTTTTGTCTCCGATATGAGGAGTGATGATTTTTACTTCCACACCACTTTGAGCCGCGGTGATCAAGCAGGATGCCATCTCGTTGTTCAGGATGAGATAGGGAGTAGTGATATAGACATAATTTCGAGCGGCGTTAATGATGTTTCGATAACCGGTTTCCCCAATGGGCTCCTCGTCCATTGGACTGTCTCCAAAGGGCTGCACATAACCATCCTTGCGACAGCGGTATACGGGGAAAAAGAAGTCATCGTGCTGGGCAGGATAAGGAGAAAAACTGTCCCACAGCTGGAAAAAGAGGGCGGTGAGACTTCGTACAGCATCTCCCTTTAAGAAGATGGCAGAATCCTTCCAATGTCCATGCTTGATCCTTTTGTTGATATATTCGTCCGCCAGATTGATTCCTCCGGTAAAGCCGCTTTTTCCGTCTACTACACAGATTTTTCGATGATCCCGATAGTTGACAAAACTGTCCAGAGAAGGAGTAAAAGGATTAAATACTCTGGTTTCGATTCCCTTTGAGGAGAGCTCCTCAGAAAAACTTTTCGGCAGAGTTCCCACCGTTCCCATCGCGTCAAACAACAGTTTGACGGTGACGCCCTGCGCTGCCTTTTTTACCAGGATCGCTTCGATAGCATTCCACATATTGCCTCGTTCGATAATAAAATATTCCATCAGGATAAACTGTTTTGCACCGGAAAGCTCCTGAAGAAGAACAGGGAAAAAATCCTCTCCGGTAGCCAGAAACTGGGTTTGGGTAAAGGCAAAGATAGGAGCAAAAGCCCGATTGTTGAAATAGGATGCTTGTCGAGAGGCATCTGGTGATATTTGTTTGAGCAGGTTGAGGACAAAGAGATTTTCATCCTTTTCTTCTTCCTGAAATTTTTGTGACGAATTGTTTAAATATCCCTTTATTTTACGAGGAGTATTTTTCTTACCCGCCAAACAGTAACAAAAGGCGGTGAATACCGGGAACAGAAAAAAGAAAAACATCCACGACAACTTGTAGTTGGGATGGTCAGAGGAAGAAAACAGGAAAAAAACCGCAATCAGAGAGAGGAGCCTTAGGATCCAGTAAAGATACGGCAGTCTCATGAGAAAGAAGATACCCAAAAGAATCAGGATGGCTTGTATTCCGATCAGGATTCCGATGGGGATCGCCCTGTTTTTGAAAAGAGAACCAACTTTCATTGTTTTTCCTCCGGTATACCAAACAAATGGTTTGTCCATAGTCGGAGTGGCGTATCATCTTGTAGTATATCCGGGGAACAAAGAAGTATGTAAATTGCGAAGACAAAAGAGAAACAGAATGCGGAACAAGAGTCCTTCGTTTTTGAAAATTTTACAATTCATTTCTTAGTTTTCTCAAGATTTACTGGACAGAACCTCTTGGCCGTGATAAAATTGTGATTTGATACAGGAAAGACAAAAAGGGGATGCTGTCACCTGACCCAAGGAAGAATAAATTGACTGCGGGCTGCGTCTTAAAGGAGGAAAAGACATGCTGTTTGTTGTGGATGTAGGGAATACTAATATAGAATTTGGAGTGTTTGATCAGGAAAGATTGATCGCAAGCTTTCGTCTCGGGACCAATCGGGATGTGACTTCCGATGAACTGGGACTGTCTATCCGGCAGTTTTTTATGATACAGGAAATTCCTCTAGAGAAAATTGAGGATGTAATTATTTCTTCCGTGGTACCCCAGGTGAACTATTCCGTGAAGAACGCCATGCGCAAATACCTCAAAAAAGAACCTTTGGTGGTGCAGGAGAACATTAAAATTGATATTGTCAACAAATACGCAAATCAAGGCGAAGTAGGAGCAGACCGTTTAGTAGACGCTTATGCCGCCTATCAGAAATACCATACCGCTATGATTGTGGTGGACTTTGGTACTGCCACTACCTTTGATGTAGTAGATGAGGACGGCGCCTATCTGGGCGGCGTCATTTATCCGGGAATCAAGATCTCCTTGGATGCGCTGGTGCAGAAGACCTCTAAGCTGCCAACGGTTCAGATCGAGAAACCGTCCAACGTCATCGGAAAAACTACAGTGATGAGCATACAGTCCGGAATTATTCACGGATACAGCGGGGCAATTATCAATATCATCAGCCAATTGGAAGCGGAGCTTGGGAAAAAGACCACGGTGATTGCCACCGGCGGATTGGCCCGGATGATCGGGGAGCAGACCAATGTCTTTGAAAAAATTGACAAAACGTTGACTTTAGATGGGCTCAATCTGATTTATCAGAATTATAAAAAGCAGAAGTAATCATTTTTCAAACAGAAAGGGATTCCAATTATGAAGAAAAAAATCAAAATATGGGTATATGCTGGGATCGCGATACTGGCGTTTCTCTATTTCTTTGTTGCGTCGCCTACCATTAACCCGATTTATCCGGAAGGGGCTTTTTTCTGGTGTGTGCTGGTTTCCGTCTATATTGTGGCGAATCAGCTGTTGAATGTCGGAGGCTTGCAACTTAAAAACAAGGGCGGATTATTTGTGCTGGATTATGATAAAGAAAACCAGCATCTGTTCCGAAAATGGGCGGTTGTGGTTCTGATTGTGATCTGGGCGGTTTACGGTCTGGTGATGCTGATTTCTTCACCATTGTTTTTTTACAAGGCTTATCGGGATCAGCTTCCTGAACCTACTGTCACAGAATTCAGCTCTGATATGCAGACGATCGATGTCAATCAGATTCCCATTGTGGATCAGGACTTAGCCGTCAAGCTGGCAGATAAAAAGCTGGGTGAAAAAAGCTCTCTGGGCAGCCAGGTGCAGTTGGGAGAACCTACGATCCAGAATGTGGACGGCAAGCTTGTGTGGGTCGTTCCGCTCCATCATTCCGGCTTTTTCAAGTGGATTACCAACCTGGAAGGAAGCGCAGGGTATATCGTGGTTTCCGCCACCGATACCCAGGACGTCACCTATGTGGACGATTATAAAATCAAAATTCAGCCGGACTGTTATCTGATGGACGACCTGATTCGGCATATCCGGTTTGGAAAAGGCGCTTTTACCGGGGTCACCGATTACTCTTTTGAACTGGACAACAGCGGCAAACCCTATTGGGTTGTGACAACCTACTACAATAAGCGGGGCTTTGCATTACCGGAGGCTGATGGGATTATTTTAGTAGACGCCCAGACGGGAAGTATGGAGTCTTATGACCTGGATGAGGTTCCGGATTGGGTGGACCGGGTGCAGCCCGAGGATTTTGTCATCGATCAGATCAATAACCGCGGAAAGTATGTTCACGGGATCTTTAACTTCGCGAACACAGACAAGACCCAAACCTCTGAGGGGCACGCGATTATCTATAATAACGGAAGATGTTATCTCTTCACCGGAGTGACTAGTGTGGGGAAAGACGAAAGCGCTATTGGCTTTATGATGGTGGATATGGTCACCAAGCAGCCGACTTTCTATCAAATGAGCGGTGCGACGGAAAATGCCGCCATGAAGTCCGCGCAAGGAAAGGTGCAGAACTACGGCTATACCGCGACCTTCCCCATCGTGCTGAATATTGAAAATCAGCCCACCTATTTTATGACCTTAAAAGACCGGGATTCTGAGCTGGTTAAAATGTATTCCTTTGTTTCTGTCAAGAATTATGATATTGTAGGAGTAGGGGAAACTCCCGAAGAGGCTCAAAATAACTATATTGAGGCGTTGTCAGATGACGGCTCCCTGACGGTAGAAAACGAAGGGGAGGAAATTCAGTCCAAATCTCTGACTGGGACAGTGGAACGTATTAACTGGACGGTGCAGGAGGGAGAAACGCAGTACAGTCTCCTGTTGACAGAAGACAGCGGAAGTATTTTTACCGCTTCCCTTTCCCTCAGTCCGCAGCTTCCCCTTACCCAGCCGGGCGATCAGGTGACGATTACTTACGAATTCATCGAAGGAAAAGCGGTGCAGAATGTCACTGCCTTCGAAAACAATACCATTGCCGGTTCGGCCGCGCAGGAATAAAAAAGAGAAGCACAGAGGGCTTAGGTGCCCTCTGTGCTTCTCTTTGCATTTGGACTGAATATCAAGGGATCGGTGTTTTGCATTCTGACTTTTGTAGTAACTTCAATCAGGAAAAAAACAGTCTTTTTGATTTACTTTTGCCCTCTTGTGTGCTATGCTGAAAGGGAAAATCTTAAGGGAACGTGTTTTACTAGAAAGAAGCGGGAATTTTTCTAAGAGATAGGGAGGGGAACATAATGAACCAAAGATTTTGGAATTTATTTGGAAACAATTATGTAGAAAATTGTCTCAAATGGAAGCACAGCGACAAAAATCCTGTTCTGCCCAGCACCAAGGAAAAGACCGGTTTTAAATGCAACTGGACTGCCAACCCTGATATCCTGGAGTTTCGCGGCCGTCGGTTCTTATATTACCGGGGAAACGGGATTTTGGCAAACCGTCCGGGAGAGTATCATGACCGGCTGGCTGTAGCGGAGCTGTTTGGCACGGATGGAAACGGCGGGTTATGCTATCGAGAGCTAAATGACGGAAAGATGATTGTAGACGTGGGCAAACCGGGCGAATTTGATTGTGAACATGCCTTAGATCCCGCCGCTGTAGTGTTCAGGGACAAGGTGTTTCTGTATTATTCCGGAGTGGGAGAGACTTCCAACACCATCGGTCTTGCGATCAGCGAGGACGGCGAACACTTTACCAAGTACGGCGCAGTGATGCCCGGACGTGCTCCGGACGTTGTAGTGCGGGATGGAAAGGTTTATTTAATCACCCATCGGAAATGGGAGAATGGAAAGACTCAGTCTCAGCTTTATTTATTTGTTTCGGAGGACGGCATCCACTTTATACCGGTAGCGCCTTTAGAGGGGTTTTCCAAAAAGGGAGATTGGGACAGTTACGCCTTGACGACGCTGCGTCTCTCTGAAGAAGGAGATACCTACTACCTGATGTACGGCGGCAGCGCTTATCTGGCGGATGAGCCAGACTTTTTCGGCCTTGCGCGGTCAAAGGACTTGATCCACTGGGAGGCTCATCCCGGTAATCCCATCTTTGGCTGTTCGGCAAAGGGGATGCAGGACGGCGGAGCGATCTGGTTTCCGGCATTATTTGAAGAAAAAGACCAATTTGTGATGCTCTATGAAGGGAGCAGGGGAAAATATACCTGGGATTTGGATTCTCAAATTTGTCTGGCGACAATCTCGAAATAGACATTAAAAAGCTGCTGGAATTTTTCCAGCAGCTTTTTAATCTGATAAAACTGTCCTAAAAATTTTGAATAACCTCATAGAGCCGGGCGGCGGTCTCGTCGTTTATTTTGGCAGTTTCCTTGAGTTCTTCCAGGGAAGCCTCTTTCATGGCCTTTTTGGTTTTGTATTTTTTGAGCAAGGCGAAGGCCTTTTTCTCTCCGATCCCTTTGACAGAGGTAAGCTCTAAAGTAAAGGTATTTTTCTGATGCTTTTTCCGCTGGTAAGTAATGGAGAAACGGTGTACCTCATCCTGAATCTGCGTTACCAGCCGAAATGCGGACTGGAAGGTAGAAATCTGAATTTCTCCCCCGTCCATTGCAATTGCACGGGTTTTATGCCGGCTGTCCTTTACCATGCCGAAAATGGGTACTTGGATTCCCAGCGCCCGCACTGCCGGGGTAACGGCGGAGACATGTCCCTTTCCTCCGTCCAGCAGGATCAGGTCGGGCAGGCGTTTAAAGCCCTCGTCCTTTTCCTCGGGAGAAAGATAACGCTGAAACCGGCGGGTCAATACCTCCCGCATACAGGCGTAGTCATCCTGGGTGAGGTTATCCTTCATGGAGAATTTTTTATAATTGCTCTTTAATGGTCTGGCATTTTCAAATACCACCATTCCGGCAACCATATTGTCGTTTCCCAAGTTGGAGATGTCGTAGCTTTCAATATATTCGGGGACATTGGAGAGACCCAAAAGCTTGGAGAGCTCCTGAAGGGCGATAATCTCCTTGGACTTTTTGTGGGTCTTGCGGGAGAGCTCCTCTAAAGCGTTGTTTTCCGCCATCTCTACCAGCCGTTTCTGTTCCCCTTTTTGGGGGATGGTAATGGTGATTTTATGCCCGGCGATTTTCGTGAGATATTCCTGATAGAGCTCCGCATCCGGGAAGGGGATGGAAAGGGAGATGGTCTTGGGGATTTCCGTTCCCTGATGATAATACTGGGTGATAAATTCACTTAACAGTTCTTCTTTGTCCTCATGTTCCTCGAAGAAGTAGTCATCTTTATCGTGAAGCCTGCCGCCGCGGAACTTCAGGATGGCGATACAGGCCTTTTCGTTCATCTGCTCTATGCCGATAAAGTCCTGATCCTTTTCGGTGTCCAACAGGACCTTTTGGGTCAGGCTGAGGCGCTTAATGGCATTTAAGCGGTCGCGGAGCTTCGCCGCTTTTTCAAATTCCAGATTTTCGGCGGCTTCTTCCATTTGCTGGGTCAGCCGGGCGATGGAGTCACTGCTTCCGTGACGGAGAAAATCCATCGCTTCTTTAATGGTTTTCTGATATTCTTTCTGGGAGGTTTTGCCCATACAGATACCGGAGCAATTTTTGATATGATAATTCAGACAGGGCCGCTCTTTTCGGAATTCTTCCGGGAATTTCCGGGTACAGGTAGGGAGAGAAAAGATTTTATTCACCTCTTCCACCGACTGTTTGACCGAGTAGGTGCTGGTATAGGGCCCGATATAGGTGGCCTTATCGTCCAGCTTTTGCTTGGCCGCCGTAATTCTTGGAAAGGGCTCGTCTGTCACCTTGATGTAATGATATCCCTTGCCATCCTTTAAAAGAATGTTGTATTTAGGGTTATACTGCTTGATCAGGCTGCACTCCAGCACCAAGGCTTCGAATTCACTGTCGGTGACGATCACATCAAAATCGTCCACATGAGAAACCATTTTACGGACCTTTTCAGTGTGGCCTTTATTTTGCCGGAAGTAGCTGACGACTCTCAGTTTGAGCCGCTTTGCCTTGCCGATATAAATAATATTGTTTTGTTTATCCTTCATTAAGTAAACGCCGGGTTTTTCTACCAGGCTGTTTGCCTTTGCCCGCAGCAGATCAATTTTAGGGTTCATGGTATCGTCCTTTCTCAGTCTAGGACTGTGAGTTTGTCTGCTCCGCTTCCAGAAGATCGGGCAGTTCTATTACAGTATGTGCCGCATTTCCCAACAAGTCGCAGTTTTTGTAGTTAAACAGTACAGGAGTAACCTTTTTTTCTCCGGTAAAGGGAGAAGCGTGGAAGACCTGGATATGGGCGCTGCGGTAGATCTGCTTTTCGTCCATCTGAGCGTACTGGGGCAGATACCGCAGGATGTTGTCTTTGTTTTCGTAGAACCGGTAAATCCTCTTTTTGTAGATCTCCTGAGCGGAGTTATCCAGCCATTCCGGCAGACGTTTTGCTTTCTCGTGGGAATAGAGGTCAAAAAGAGCATATTGCTGGAACTGTTCCTCGGAGCCTTTTCGGATTGTCCGAAAATACTGGTAGAGGATGGTATAGTATTCTAAGTTAGAGTGGGCGCGCAGATGATGCCCTTCCTTCTGGTAAAAAGAAGCCAGTTCCTCAAAAAAACGGAATGGAGAGGAATAAAATGAGGTGAGGTAGGACAGTAACAGACGGAAACGATTGGAATTATAGTAAACTTCCACCATTTCCTCTACCATTTTGAGCTTTAAAAGCTCCGCATAGGAGAGGTCGTCGGTGTAAAGCACCTCGTAGGGGGCGTAATCGCTGGAAACAATACCGTATTTCTCCCGGTTCCGGTAAAGTCCCGAACCTTTCAGCAGCTTCAGAAAACCTACCTGAAGCTGGTCGGGGGAAAGAGCGTAAACATCGTCAAAGGACTTTCCAAACCGCTGGTATCCCTCGTAGGGCAGGCCGATGATCAGGTCCAGATGAAGATGGATGTTTTGATTTTTCTGCAGCTTTTTGATAATGTCCCGCAGAAGATCAATCTTCGTAATCCTCTGGATATGTTCCAGCGTTTTGGGATTGGTGGACTGTACGCCAATCTCAAACTGAAAAAAACCCTTTCGTATCCTTTGAAGAAAGGCGATGGTGTCCTCATCCAAAAGCTCCGCGGCGATCTCAAAGTGAAAATTGGTGACGCCGTTGTCGTGTTCCTGAAGATACTTCCAGATGCTCATGGCATACTGCTTGTTGCAGTTAAAGGTGCGGTCCACAAATTTCACCTGACGTACGTTATGAGCGAGGAAAAAGTCCAGGTGACGGTACACCTCTGACAGCGGAAGAAACCGAACCTGATTTCCTTCTCCGGAAAGGCAGTATTGACAGCGGAAGGGACAGCCACGGCTGCTTTCGTAGTAAATGATTCGGTGCTCTAAATCTGAGAGATTCTCCTGATCGTAAACAAAGGGAAGCTCGGACATGGAAAGCGGAGGACCGGAAGGCGTGAGGGATACCTTTCCGCTTTCCCGAAAGGCGATCCCCGCTACTGTGGACAAAGGTTTCCCTGTAAGGAGGGCGCGGATCAGCTCGCCGCAGCTTTTTTCTCCCTCTCCAATAACGACACAGTCGGCCTTGGTAGAACTTAGCACCTGCTCCGGGTCATAGGTCACCTCCGGCCCGCCCAGAAAGATAAAGGTGTCTGGCAGCAGTTTTTTGAGTTCCGAAACCAGCCGCTTAATCAGCTCGTAGTTCCAGATGTAGCAGGAAAAGCCCAATATCTTTGGCATGTTTTGATAAATTTGGGCAAGAATAAAATCAGGCTGTTGATTGATGGTATATTCCGCAAGCTCAATGGAAAGGTTAAAATGCTGTTTGCCATAGTCCCGAATGGAACGGATCGCCAGATTGGAATGGATATATTTCGCGTTGATCCCCACTAATAATGAAGTTGTCATAAAAATCTCCTTTGATTTGCCTGACCGGGAAATGCAGAGGACTTTACAAAAATAAGACCTGAAAAACCGGCTCAAAAATGATTATATTTATTTTATCATAAAGAGGCGTTTTTTCCAACTTTCCTTCTTGTATTATTTGTAAAAAAATCAAACCAAAATTCGGCAGAATGTCCTTGACAAACAATCTTAAAAAGAGTATGATTAGTTCAAATCAGGAAAAAGGTACTTATTTATGCACTTGGATCGTAATCAAGAAGACTTTCAGCATGCTTCAGATGAGGAATTGATTTCTCTCTACCATGCTGGAAATAACAGAGGGTTGGTTCTGTTAGTGACCCGCTATCTGGAAGTGATTGATAGAAAACTCAAAGGCTTTCCCAATCTTTCCGGAGAATATGATGATGCGAAACAGGAAGCATTGATTAGCCTGGTAAATGCAGTTAAAACATATGATCAAACAAAACAAACATCTTTTTCTACCTATGCCGGTCACTGCATAGACAATGCAATCAAAAATTTTGCGGTAAAGCTGTCCGCGAAAAAACTGCGGCCGTTAAAGTATGCGGTTTCGATTGAAGAAGCCGATTTATCCGAGTCCTTAGATTATTCCAAGGATAATCCTGAACGAATTTATATTGATCGGGAGCAGCTGAAAAGGCTGTTTCAGATGATAGAGCTTGACCTATCTGAATTTGAAAAAAATGTGCTGTTTTGTTATCTCGATGGCAAAAGTTATAACCAGATTTCAGCAACTCTAGGTTCCTCGCAAAAAGCTGTGGATAATGCGTTACAACGTGTAAGAAAGAAGCTAAAAACGGCATTGAATCGTTAGAAGATGGTTGAAACTTCAGAATATGCCCTGCTAGCTTAATCAAAGAGCGTTGTATATCAAAGGTGACGGTGTGAGTCCGTTAACGGGCAAAATTTATTTTATCCAAGCGAGGTTGTTATCATGTACGAAGACAAAACATTAGTGTGCAAAGACTGCGGAAAAGAATTTGTATTCACTGCCGGTGAACAGGAATTCTATGCGGAAAAAGGGTTTGAAAACGAACCCCAGAGATGTAAGGAATGCCGTCAGGCGCGGAAAAATGCGAACAAAGCCCAGAAAGAAATGTTTACTGCGGTTTGCGCATCCTGTGGCGGAGAGGCAAAAGTTCCGTTCCAGCCAAGAGAAGACAGACCTGTTTACTGCAGCGACTGCTTTGCGAAAATGAGAGAAAACGGTTAATCGGATTCTTTCTGAAAAGGAAAAGACCTCTGCTCTGCGCAGAGGTCTTTTTTTGGCGAACCGTATCAAGGAGGGATGAGGATGGAATCCAATACCATGATAGAAACCAAAAGACTGAAATTCAGACGTTTGTCTCAAGAGGATTTTGGGGATCTTTCCCAAATTTTGCAGGATCCGGAAGTAGTCTATGCCTATGAGCATACCTTTACCGATCAGGATGTGCAGGACTGGCTTGACCGTCAACTGAAAAGATATCAAAACGACGGATTTGGCCTTTGGGCGCTGATACGCAAAGATACCGGAGAGATGGTGGGCCAAGCGGGGCTGACCTGGCAGGATTGTGAGGGAGAAAAAGTTTTGGAGGTAGGGTATCTGCTGAAAAAGCGGTTCTGGCATCAGGGCTATGCGACAGAGGCTGCTGCGGCGTGCAGGGATTACGCCTTTTCGCAGCTAAAAGCCGAGAAGGTGCATTCGGTCATTAAGACGGACAATTTGGCATCCATTCGGGTAGCCGAAAGAATCGGTATGAAACGGGAAAAAGAATTTACCGCCTATTATTATAACGGCCCGGTAAAGCATTTCCTGTTTTCAGTCTCCAGACCTAGAAGAACTCCTGCCGCAAACCGGGGGAAAGAGTCTAATGAAAGCGAAAATGGTAAATTCATACAAAAATAACTTGTCAGATCCTGTTTGTTTATGATATACTACCACTTAGAGAACCTTTCCGGAACAATCGGAATGAATCAGGAATTTAATCAAAAAAATGATACAGAAACGGAACAGGGATGATATTTTGCGGCAAAAAATCATAGAGTTGTTAGAGGAAATGCCGATTATCGCTGCGGTGAAAAATGATGAGGACTGCCAAAAGGCGCTTTCCTCTGACTGTAAGGTGATCTTCTTATTGTACGGCACCATCTGCAACGTGGGACAGTTGGTGGATCAAATCAAAGCCAGGGAAAAGATCGCTATCGTCCATCTGGATCTGATCGAGGGGCTGGAGCATTCTGTGACGGCTGTGGAATTTATCGCCGCCTGTACGGAAGCGGATGGGATTATCTCTACGAAATCCGCAGTGATTCGAGCGGCAAAGGAGAGAGGGCTTTTCGCAGTACAGCGCTTTTTCCTGCTGGATTCGTTGGCTTTTGAGAACATTTCCAGGCATATCAGGCAGGGAACGCCGGATATGGTAGAGATTTTGCCGGGAGTGATGCCGAAAGTAATCAAAAAGCTGACGGCGATTTCTCCGGTGCCAGTAATTGCGGGCGGGTTAATTCTGGATAAAGAGGACGTGATCTGTGCCCTTTCCGCTGGTGCGTCTGCGGTGTCTACCAGTATGCAGGAAGTGTGGAAGGCGTAGTGTTTGCCTGATAAACAAAAATTTATCTTTCTATGTTTACAAAATTTTTCCTATCACTTTCTTTCAGAGCAAGAAGAAAGTTCCTGGGAGCACCGGCTCCCAGACCCCGGCACCCTTTGCTTGTCCAAAGGGTGGAAAGGACCCTGCTCAAGTGCCGCAGGGGCTTTAGTACGGGTCTTTGAAGTTGGCTCCTAACGGAGTACAACGGAAAATATCAGTTTCTGCTCAAATAACCGCCAGCCCCAGCTGCAAACTAAATTTTTCTTTCTTAGCATGGTTAGAGGAACACTTTATAGACCTGTAGGGAGCCATTCCGGCGTTTGAGGAATGCCTTTTTAGTTTCTTTTGGGCAAGCAAAAGAAACTCGGGGTTTGGGGGCCGAC
>CALWNT010000109.1 GCA_944382885.1 uncultured Clostridia bacterium
AATAAGTAATCGGAATCTCACACCAGATATCATATCCTTCCCGATTAAACAATACATCGGGACGAACGGAAATCACCACATGCAGATCTCCCGCCGGGCCTCCGTTGCTGCCGGCATTTCCCTGTCCGCGGACAGATAATGTCTGACCGTCGTCGATTCCTGCCGGAATGGTGATCTCAATGGTTTTTGTTGCACTCTGTTTTCCGGTGCCGCCGCATTTTTTACAGGTATGATCGATAATCGTACCTCGACCATTACATTTGGAACAAGTTCTGGTGGAACGAATCGAACCAATTGGCGTCCGCTGCAAAACAGACACCTGACCCGTTCCGTGACATTCCGGACAAGTCTGAGGAGAATGACCGCTTTCACACCCGTTTCCATGACATTCGGTACAGGTTTCCTGACGGGTAAGCCTTACGCTCTTTTTAGTGCCCTTACAGGCTTCAAAAAAATCGATGGTAATACTGCTGCGGATATCGCTGCCCCTTCTGGGAGCATTAGGATTAGCACGTCTAGTCGCGCCGCCGAAACCGCCGCCGAAAAAGCTGTCAAAAATATCTCCGATATCTCCGAAACCGCCGTCAAAGCCGCTAAATCCTCCGCCTGCGCCTCCAGCACCGTAATTCGGGTCTACTCCAGCATGGCCGAACTGGTCATATCTGGCTCGTTTTTCCGAATCGGACAGCACCTCATAGGCCTCGTTGACCTCCTTAAAATGCTGTTCCGCCTCTTTGTCTCCCGGATTCAGGTCTGGGTGATATTTTTTCGCAAGCTTGCGGTATGCCTTTTTCAGCTCATCTTCACTGGCGCCTTTTTGAACGCCCAGCACCTCATAATAATCTCTCTTTTCAGCCAAGCTGATAACCACCTTTATCTACTGCAGCGAAATGTTGTTCCGCTGACAGCCGCATTTCAAATTTCCTTTTCCAACAAAAGACAACTGATAAACTCAACAATTTGCAGCCGGAGTTCCGGCTGCAAATTGAACAAAGCTCTTATTTGTTGTCGTCATCTTTGACTTCTGTGAAATCCGCGTCTACATAGTCGGCTCCATTTGAGTTGCCTCCCATGTTCTGACCTGCGTTGCCCATATTCGGGTCAGTGCCAGCAGCTCCCGCCTGAGCCTGCTGTGCCGCTGCAGCAGCCTGATACAGTTTCTCGCTCACCGCATAGAATGCCTTCTGCAGTTCTTCCTGTTTTGTCTTGATCGCTTCAATATCTGTTCCTTTGAGTGCTTCTCTCAATTCGTTGATCTTCGGTTCTACAGAAGCTTTATCCTCTGCGGAAATTTTATCGCCTGCGTCTTTCAGCGTTTTCTCACACTGGAAGATCATCTGATCAGCATTATTTCTAATGTCTACTTCTTCTTTCCGTTTTTTATCTTCTGCCGCAAAAGCTTCTGCTTCTTTTACTGCCTTATCAATGTCCTCTTTAGACATATTGGTAGAAGAAGTAATGGTGATCTGCTGTTCTTTGCCGGTACCCAAGTCCTTTGCGGAAACATGAACAATACCGTTCGCGTCGATATCAAAGGTTACTTCGATCTGCGGAACCCCTCTTGGAGCAGCCGGAATACCATCCAGACGGAACATACCGAGGCTCTTGTTATCTTTTGCGAATTCACGTTCACCCTGTAAAATATGGATCTCAACAGAGGTCTGATTGTCTGCCGCAGTAGAATAAACCTGAGATTTTTTGGTCGGGATCGTGGTATTTCTCTCGATCATTCTGGTGCAAACGCCGCCTAATGTTTCAATTCCCAAAGACAGCGGGGTAACGTCCAGCAAAAGCAGGCCTTTTACTTCTCCGCCTAATACACCGCCCTGGATCGCAGCGCCGATTGCAACGCATTCATCCGGGTTGATTCCTTTAAATGGATCTTTTCCGATGGCATTTTTCACTGCTTCCTGTACAGCAGGAATACGGCTGGAACCGCCTACCATCAGGACTTTGTTCAGGTCACTTGCAGACAATCCGGAGTCGCTCAACGCCTGACGGACAGGACCCATAGTCGCTTCTACCAGATCAGCGGTCAGTTCATTGAATTTTGCTCTGGACAGAGTCACATCCATATGTTTCGGGCCGGTAGCGTCAGCTGTGATAAAGGGGAGGTTAATCTGTGTGGTCGGCATGCTGGAAAGTTCAATTTTCGCTTTTTCAGCAGCTTCCTTTAATCTCTGCATCGCCATGCTGTCTCCGCTTAAGTCGATGCCGTTATCCCGTTTGAATTCAGCGATCAGCCAATCGATCACTCTCTGGTCAAAGTCGTCGCCGCCCAGTCTGTTGTTACCAGCAGTTGCCAATACTTCCTGTACGCCGTCGCCCATTTCAATGATGGAAACATCGAAAGTACCGCCGCCCAAGTCGTATACCATGATTTTCTGTTCCTGTTCTTTATCTACACCATATGCCAAAGCAGCAGCGGTTGGTTCGTTGATGATACGTTTTACATCCAAGCCTGCGATTTTACCAGCGTCTTTTGTCGCCTGTCTCTGAGAGTCGGTGAAATATGCCGGTACAGTAATAACCGCTTCTGTTACAGGTTCACCCAAATAGCTTTCCGCATCTGCTTTCAGCTTCTGCAGAATCATAGCGGAAATTTCCTGAGGAGAATACTGTTTTCCGTCAATGTTTACTTTATAATCAGAACCCATATGACGTTTGATAGAAGAGATGGTTCTGTCATGGTTGGTAACAGCCTGTCTTTTTGCAACCTGTCCTACCATTCTCTCTCCAGTTTTGGAGAATGCAACCACAGACGGAGTTGTTCTCGCACCTTCTGTATTTGCGATAACAACAGCCTCTCCGCCTTCCATAACCGCAACACAAGAGTTTGTAGTACCTAAGTCAATACCAATGATCTTTCCCATAATAACATTTCCTCCTAAATCAATTGATCAATTCTCTATTTTATTTGAGTTATCTACTATGAATTTGCCACAACCACCATTGCATGGCGGATCACCTTGTCGCCTAACTTATATCCCTTCTGGTAGACCTGACAAACTGTATTTTCACCGAAGTTTTCATCCTCTACCTTGCTCACGGCATTGTGAAGCTGCGGATCAAAAGGTTCGCCCAGCGCTTTGATTTCTTCTACACCCAACTTTTCCAAAGTATTTTGGAACTGATGGAAGATCATTTCCACGCCTTTTTTAAAGTTCTCGTCGCTGCACTGGGTATCCAGCGCCCGCTCGAAGTTGTCAATCACGCCTAAAATCGTTTCTACACAGTCGGACTTCGCGTACTGGTAAAGCTCTTCCTTTTCTTTGGCCGTGCGTTTTTTATAATTGTCAAATTCCGCCATCTGCCGAAGAAGTTTATTTTTCAACTCCTCATTTTCCGCTTTCAGACTGTCGAGTTCTTCTGTTTTGGATTCGGTGTTTTCTTCCTGTTTTTCTTCGGCTTCTGCCGCTTCAGGTTCTTTTACCGTTTGTGCGGTCTCTTCTGCCGCTTCCTGTTTTGTTTTTTTTGCTTTCTCTGACATTTTGGAAAACCACTTACCTTTCTCCATCGTCTATCACTTCTGACAACAATTTTGTAACGCTTTCTGAAAAATACTGCATATAGGGAATCACTTTTGCATAGTCAAGCCGTAATGGCCCCACGACACCAAAAGAACCGCCGGGCTCTTTCCCTACCTGATAAGGGGACAAAATCATGGAAGAATTCGTTACCGAAAAGGTATCGTTTTCCTTCCCGAAAATCACCTGAATCCCATTTAAAGCATTGGAAAGCAGATTTGCCAGTTCCTGTTTTTCATGGAAAAACCGTACAATCTCCAGACTGTTGATGTCTTTCTGCTCCAAAAGCTTTTGTTCCCCTTTGATCTGCACATTATTCTGCATAAACTCCTCGCTCAGCTCATAAACAGCATATAGCAGAGGAGAAAGGGAAATCATATAACTTCCCAATGCAATTGCCAGATTTTGCAGCATCGCCGGTGTCAGATCCTCCAGATTCGTTCCCTGCAGATTTTTGTTGATGAAATCCGCAAAAAACTGAAGCTGTTCATCGGACAAATCAAATTCCAAGCGGCAAAGCTTGTTTTTCACCGTTCCGGCAGAAGTAATCATCAGCAAAGCATAAAGCTTTCTTCCGGCCGGAATCACCTCTACTTTCGTAATCACTGAAAAGTGAGGCGTATTGCTGGCATTGACCACAGCAAGCTGGGTCAAATCCGACAAGGCTTCTACAGCATTTTCCACTACGGTCTCCGCCGTTGCATGATTGCCGGATAACATCTCATCGATCTGCCGCTTTTCTTTCTGGCTCAGCACATGAGGATGCATCAGCTTCTCAATATACATCCGATATCCCAAATAGGAAGGAATTCGTCCCGCCGAGGTATGGGGCTGTTCCAAAAATCCCATTTTTTCCAAGGCGGCCATATCATTTCGGATGGTTGCGGAGGAGACATTGAGATTGGAATTTTGCAGAATGGTTTTGGAACCTACCGGTTCGCCTGTTTTAATGTAGGCGTCTACAATCGCGGAAAGCACCAAAAGCTTTCTTTCATCCAAATTCAATGATCCCACCTCCTAAAAATTATCACTGAATCCATAATGAATGCTGATTTTTATTTTTTTAGCACTCACGCTCTCTGAGTGCTAACTATAATTTACCACTTAGCACCGCTTCTGTCAAGTACCCCGTCCCTTAAAAATTGTAAAATAAGTTTTAACAATCTGTGGCGGATTTCCGATGGCTGAAAAGCAGAAAAACTCTTCGTTCCTGTGTAGTATGCCCATTTTCTGACAGAATCCTGTCATTCTCCAAGGAGCGCACTGTTCTTTTGGGTTAGCTCGATCCTTTTCCTCCTCTTTTTTTCGATTCAGTATGAAACCTTCAGTGAAATTTTTTCCATTGTAACGGCCAAATATGTACCAGTCGTGAAACAGGGATTTTTTCATTGTAAATAAAGTCCTCTTTTCTTTGACATTCTCTTTCGTTTTGCATCCCTGACGGCTTATAGCAGCATTTATTATAAAAAATCTGCCGCGATGCAAAAAAGGGAAGCGAGAATCTTGATTCTCGCTTCCCGCTCTTTGCTATTCTCTTCTTCCCAGCCGCATTTCAAAATCCGCATAACCAAATTTTGTCAGCCTGATGAGATTCCCATCCTCATTCCGTTTCCAGATATCCGGAAGAGGCATCCCGTTAAAGGTATTGTTTTTACAGGTGGTATAGATCGCCATATCCCCAAACAGCAACAGGTCGTTCTCCCGAAGAGGATCCTGAAATCCGTAATCGCCAATGACATCGCCGGCCAAACAGGTCGGTCCGCCTAAGCGATAAACAAAAGGCGCATCGTCTCCCTCTCCATCCGCAGCGTAGAGCGGCGGTTTGTAGGGCATTTCAATCACATCCGGCATATGACAGGCAGCGCTGGCATCCAAAACAGCAATTTTCGTTCCGCCGTTTTCCATCAGATCCAACACCCGGCTGGCCAGAAAGCCAGCATTGAGGGCCACCGCCTCTCCCGGCTCCAGATAAACCTGCAAATCCCATTTATGCTGCGCATAAGAAATACAGTTTTCCAGACAGGAAATGTCATAATCCTCCCGGGTGATGTGGTGTCCGCCTCCCATATTCAGCCACTTCATTCGGGGCAGGATATCTCCAAAGCGTTCTTCCACCCCTTGTAAGGTGCGTTTTAAATCATCAGAGTTCTGCTCGCAGAGCGTATGAAAGTGCAGGCCGTCTAACAGGGAGATCAGTTCCGGGGTCATTCTCTGATCCCATACCGCCCTGGTGGTGCCGAGCCGGCTTCCCGGAGCGCAGGGATCATAGATGGCATGGCCCTCCTGGGTGGAGCATTCCGGATTGATTCGCAGTCCAATGCTCTTCCCATGCTCTTTCGCTTTCGCTCCAAACTTTTCTAACTGTCTGGGAGAATTAAAAACAATGTGATCCGCATAGATGAGCAGTTCGTCAAATTCCTCCTGACGGTAAGCGCCGCAGAAAACATGGACTTCTTTCCCCGGCATCTTTTCCTTCCCCAGCCTTGCCTCATAAAGTCCGCTGGCTTCCGTCCCCGAAAGGTATTCCGAAAGCATAGGATAAAAATCGTAGTTGGAAAAGGCCTTCTGCGCCAGCAGGATCTTCGCCCCTGTCCGTTTCATCACCGAGGCAAGAATCTCCCCGTTGCGGCGCAGCTTCCCTTCATCAATGATATAGCAGGGGGTAGGCAGTTTTCCAAATAGCTCCTGTGGGCTGTGTCCCAGCAGGGCGGAAAATACAGCTCTTTCTTCTTTTTCCATACCGCTTAGTCCACCAAAACTGGATCATGGCTTTCACTGCGGGGCAGGCCATACTGATCCAAAGCGTCCAGGAACGGATCGGGGTCAAATTCTTCCACTGTGTAGACTCCCGGCTTGTTCCATTTCCCGGTGAGGAGCATCAACGCGCCGCACATTGCCGGAACGCCGGTGGTATAGCTGATTGCCTGGCTTTCCACTTCTTTGTAGCATTCCTGATGGTCGCATACGTTATAGATATAGTAGCTCTTTTCTTTTCCGTCTTTTTTCCCGGTAAAGATACAGCCGATATTGGTCTTTCCGTGGGTTCTAGGGCCAAGACTTGCCGGGTCTGGCAGCAGCGCCTTGAGAAATTTAATCGGCACAATCTCATGTCCCTCAAACTCCACCGGAGTGGTGGAAAGCATTCCCACGTTTTCCAGGCATTTCATGTGGGTAAGGTAACTCTGTCCAAAGGTCATAAAGAAACGGATTCTCTTGACTTCTGGAAGATTCGCCGCTAGAGACTCGATTTCCTCATGATGAAGAAGATACATGTCCTTTTCCCCAACCTGATCGAAGCTGTATTCCCGTTTAATGCTCATTGCCGGGATCTCTACCCAGTGCCCGTTTTCCCAGTAGCTTCCCGGTGCGGAGACTTCCCTCAGATTGACTTCCGGATTAAAGTTGGTGGCAAAAGGATAACCGTGGTCGCCGCCGTTGCAGTCGAGAATATCAATCGTATCGATGGTATCAAATTCATGTTTTTTCGCATAAGCGCAGTACGCCTGGGTCACACCCGGATCAAATCCGCAGCCCAAAAGTGCGGTAAGCCCAGCTTTTTCGAATTTTTCCCGGTAAGCCCACTGCCAGCTGTAATCAAAATAGGCGGAAAAGCCTTTTTCTTCACAGCGTTTTTCATAAATCTCCCGCCATTTGGGATCATCGGTGTCTTCCGGCTCATAGTTGGCGGTGTCCATATAGTTCACACCACAGGCAAGGCAAGCATCCATAATGGTGAGATCCTGATAAGGAAGGGCAATATTCATGACCAAATCGGGTTTGTAGGAATTGATCAGATCAATCACTTCCTCTACCTTGTCTGCATCTACCTGCGCAGTAGTGATCTGAGTCTTTGTTTTTCCTTTGAGGGTCTCAGCAAGGGCATCACACTTTGATTTGGTACGGCTGGCAATACAGATCTCTGTAAAAATCTCGCTTACCTGACAGCACTTTCTGATCGCGACATTGGCGACTCCGCCACAGCCGATAATCAATACTTTACTCATTTTTCCATCTCCTTTTATTTGATCCGTTATTTTATTTATGAAGGGCTAAAAGCAATTCCCGTACTACTTTGCAGGCAACGGCGGTAGAAGCGCCGCTCTGATCCAGCATTGGCGCCAGTTCATTTACATCGGCACCCACTACGTTGGTTTTCGCTACGGCAAAAATGGCCTTTAAAAGTTCAGAAAAGCTCACACCGCCCGCTTCTGGAGTTCCAGTTCCCGGAAAAGCAGAAGGATCAAGGCAGTCGAGATCCAAGGTAAAATACACCGGAGTGTTGGCTTTTTGCAGGCTTTCCGTAAGCTCCAGCAGACCGTCAAAGTTAAATTTGTGAAGGTCGGTGTGAGCCTTCGCAAACTCAAATTCCGGTCTGTCCCCGCTGCGAATACAAAACTGATGGATTCTTCCATCCCCGATCAGGTCATGACAACGGCGGATCACAGCCGCATGGCTCAGTTTTTCCCCGAGATAATCCTCCCGCAGGTCTGTGTGGGCATCAAAATGAATGATGTGAAGCTCCGGATAGTTCTTCAAAACAGCTCGTACCGCCCCCAACGTGACCAGATGCTCCCCACCGATCAAAAGGGGCAGCTTGCCGTCACTTAAAATCTCGGCGGCATGACTTTCGATCGCTTGGAGGACAGGCTCCGGTCTGCCGAAAGGAAGCTCCAAATCGCCGCAGTCAAAGGTGGCAAAATCGGTAAGATCCTTATCCTGATAAGGACTGTAGGTTTCAAGCCCAAAGCTTTCATGGCGGATTGCAGAGGAACCGAACCTCGCACCGGGACGGAAGCTTGTGGTGGAATCAAAGGGAGCGCCGAACAATACGATAGATGCATCCTTGTAATCGCTGTCACATCCGATAAATGTTTCAATATTCTTTTCGATCATCCCTCTACCTCCTGAAGCATTTTTTCAAGGAAAGCCGGCAGATAAAAAGCGCCTACATGAAGCTTCGTGGTATAGTATTTGGTTTCCAATCCCAGTGCCTGCCATCTTTGGGCATCCAGGTCGTCGATAGGATGGTATTTTTTACTGGCAAAACCGAACAGCCAATATCCCGCGGCATAGGTGGGGATATGAGCCTGGTACACACGGCTGATCGGGAAAATATTGGCGATGCGCTGGTGACTTCTCTGCATGGCTTCAGCATCATGCCGGAAAAAGGGGCTCCCCTGCTGGTTCACCATAATACCATCATCTTTCAAAGCGTTATAGCAGCTGCCGTAAAATTCCTTGGTAAAATACCCCTCAGACGGTCCGAAAGGATCGGTGGAATCCACAATAATCAGATCGTATTCCCCTTTGCACCGGCGGATAAAACGGAGGGCATTGTCAAAATAAATATGTACCCGGCTGTCGTCCAGACGGCTGGCATTTTCCGGAAGATACATCCGGCAGGCCTCTACCACCTGCGGGTCCATTTCCACTAAGTCGATCCGCTTAATGGTGTCATATCTCGCCAGTTCCCGCACGACTCCTCCGTCTCCGGCGCCAATCACCAGGATATCCTGGATTTCAGGATAGACCGACATAGGGATATGGGTAATCATCTCGTCATAGATAAATTCGTCCCGCTCGGTCAATACCACATTTCCGTCCAAGGTGAGCACCCTGCCGAATTCCGGCGTGTCAAAAATATCGATCTGCTGATAATCGCTCTGCTGTGAGTAGAGGTGCCGGTTGACGCGGATGCTGTGCTTCACGTCAGGGGCGTGAAATTCACTAAACCAAAGCTCCATGTTATTCTCCTTTCTCGAGAATATTGATCTTTAAAATTTCAGGATCTTCCGGGCCGGTCATGGAACAGCCCTTAATTTTAGCATAGTTAATGTAGTCGAGGATTTCTTCTGTGATCCGTTCCCCTGGGGCAAGAATGGGAATACCCGGCGGATAGCACATGACAAATTCACTGCACACACAGCCTACGCTTTCGCTTAAGGGAACGCTCTTCTTCTTGGCATAAAAGGCTTCCTGAGGGCTGGCCACCACTTCAGGCGCAATGTATTCCTGGCTGAGCAGGCCGGTAGGATCAGTCTGATACCGCCGCCGAATCTCAGTAAGGGCACTGACCAGACGTTCCAACTCCTGCATCCGGTCGCCGATGGAGAGATACGCCAGGATATTGCCGATGTCCCCAAACTCGATCTGAATATCATATTCGTCTCTTAAAATATCATAAACCTCGATCCCAGCAAGGCCGATGTCCCGGGTATGGACACTCAGTTTTGTGGGGTCAAAATCGAAAATAGAATCGCCGTTAATGAGTTCTTTCCCAAAGGCATAATATCCGCCTACCGCGTTGATTTCTTCTCTGGCATAATCGGCCATAGCCGCAACCTTCGCAAACACCTCTTTCCCTCGCAGGGCAAGGTTTCTCCGGCTGATATCCAAGCTGGACATCAAAAGATAGCTTCCGGAGGTGGTCTGGGTCAAGTTGATAATCTGCCGAACATGTCCAGCGCTGACTTTTTCCCCTACCAACAGCAAACTGGACTGGGTAAGACTCCCTCCGCTTTTATGCATGGATACCGCCGCCATATCCGCCCCCGCCGCCATGGCGGAAACCGGCATATGTTCCCCAAAATAAAAATGGGTTCCGTGAGCTTCATCAGCAAGGCAAAGCATGTTGGCGTCGTGCGCCATTTTCACAATTGCCCTAAGATCGCTGCAAATGCCGTAATAAGTTGGGTTGTTGACGAGCACCGCCACCGCGTCTGGATTTTCTGAAATTGCCTTTGCCACCTGCTCCCGCTTCATTCCCAAAGAAATCCCCAGCTTATGGTCCACCTCCGGGTTCACATAAACAGGCACTGCGCCGCAAAGAACTAAGGCGTTAATGACACTGCGGTGTACGTTTCGGGGCAAAATAATTTTGTCTCCCCTCTTACAGACAGAGAGCACCATACTCTGCACAGAGCTTGTAGTCCCGCCCACCATCAAAAAAGCATGGGCGGCACCAAACGCCTCCGCCGCTAAGATCTCGGCCTCCCGGATCACCGAAACGGGATGACAGAGATTATCCAAAGGCTTCATGCTGTTGACATCAACACTTACGCACTGTTCCCCCAAAAAGGCCGTCAATTCCGGATTTCCCCGCCCATGCTTATGTCCCGGCACGTCAAAGGGAACTACCCGCATCTGACGAAACCTTTCCAGCGCCTCATAAATCGGGGCTTTGTTCTGATCTGCTTTCATAATGACACCTCAAACAAAAAACGCAAGCTGTAATTACACAACTTGCGTTTTCCCACTATCCACATCAAAACAAAATGACACACTCCAACTGAACATGTATACACAGCACATACCGCATGCAAATATACAAATCCACAGTCACAATGGAACGAATGGGTATGGTACACAGAGTCTATATAGCAAAAAACTTTTACCACTCTTTATTGACCATTTCACAAGTTTGCGTAACTTACGCATTTCGGTTATAAAGTAACCAACTTATAAAACTTGAGCTTCTAACTCAATCAATAACGACGGAAACCCTCCGTCAATCGGCAGTGGACCCGGCTGTCCGCATGGCCTTAACTTCAAACTGAAGTGGTCCAAAATTGCTTTGCTTGGAAGACTCTGGTTATTAGACTCATTCCGTTTCTTTACTTTAGCATAAATCGACAGTTTTGTCAACAGGAGAGAGGAAAGCCTTATAGAGGAAAATAGGTTCTGAAACGCATCATCCCTCTCATCAAGTTAAGTGACAATTAGGACATCATAGAAACAAAAATCGTCCAATGTTTCACAAAAACTTACATTTAACAGTACATGTCTCTTTAGTTGGCAAGCTTCCGTCGTTTGTCGGAAACATGATTGGTTACCAACTGTTCGACGTACTGAATCTCTTCTGGCTTCAGACAGCGTAACGGAATATTGATCAGCCTCATTTTATCTACATAAATAAAAAAGTATTCTTTATTTTTGACAAAATACCGGACGCTGTTCCAAGTAAAAAGGGTTCGTTTCCCATGCTGCGTAATATAAAAACCGTCTGGAAAGAATTCCGCGGTCATTGGCGTGTGTGCCGGCATTTTTTTTGCCTTGACAAACCGATTGATTTGATAGGTTACAAGTCCATATGCAATCAGCGGATAACAGATAAAAACAGCCGCTACAAGATAAGTGACAGGTCCTCTTTCTCCCAAAATCAGCACCGCAATTCCTGCGAGAAACACTAGAACCATTAACACCACCATTTTTTTGCTTCGCACAAAATGATTGTAGTAAGAAGCCTTTTTATAATCCTTAATCGTCAGATCCAATTTCATTTTTTTGATTTCCTGCATACTGATACCTCCGGGGCGGAAATTTACAATATATAAATTATAGTCCAGATGAGGATGAAAAACAAGTCGGAAACGAAATTCCTTTTTAGGAGGTCTGCTCCCCACTGTCAATCACTGACAAGTTCAGAACCCGCAAGATAAGAATTTATCACTATTCTCCAATTGTCCAAATCGTTTCCGGTCAATTGCTGTCAGCCTCTGTAAAACCCAAATAACCTGTGAATATTAGCCGGATATTGGCTGCAGCTAATAAAAGGTGTTTGTATTACTGTCAGCATCTGCACATAGGATCGG